>JASFFM010000179.1:0-8390 GCA_050124295.1 Desulfobacterales bacterium
CCTCACAGCGGTCCGGACACGGCCCGCCACCTGGCGAACCGGTTGCAGTTAACCCCGGCCTGGGCTCCGTCGCGCCATAAAAGCCGCCTCGTCGCTGGCTACCCACGGACATGTTATTCCGGCCTGGCGATTCTCTCACGCTACCCCATTCGACAGCATCACCGATTAACACTTCCGCCCCACCCAAAAGATCCCGAGCGGATTGCCCAGTGGGTCGACATCACCGTGGACCATCACCTCTGGCGGGTGATCAACATACACCTCACCCATATCCGCGAAGCCGCTGCCCTGCGGCAAAAGCAGTTGACCGAGACACTCGCTCAGGTGGACCGTTGTGGATCACCCGATACGGCGTGGCTGTGCGGTGACTTCAACGCCGCTCCCAACGATCCCGAGATGCAATTCGTGCTGAACAGGCCTGGCTGGAATGTTGCGGACGCCTATACCGAAGCCGGTGGAATACTTCCCGGAGCGACCTTTCCGGTGACAAACGGCCCTTCCGGCGGCCGGCGCATTGATCGCATCTTCGTCCTCACCCGAGGAAAGGCCCGTCGTCTCCGGTTTCAAAACGCCGCAACCGTCCTGATGCGACCCGACAGTACCGGTTTATTTCCGAGTGACCATGCCGGTGTCATGGTCGATGTGGATGTCTAATCCGTCCCCGCGACAGGAAAATGCGTTTTGGTCGATAAGGGGACGCCTGAAGATAAAAACAGGCTTCACGGAAAACTAACGCATCGCTAATGCGCCGCTAAGTCCTTCCATGGAATTATGTCATGCAAACGGGCATCCTGATAATGCGTTGGTCCGCTTTTCAAGACACCCGCCCGCGAGGCCATGTCGATTCAAGGAGTGTGTTCGTGAACAGGGATACCCCCCAAAACATGTCGCGCCAGGAATGGATGAAAGTCCTGGCGCATGCACCAAACGATGAACTCGAAGCCGTCTGCCTTCGCCTGGCGCCGCTTCCGGCCTACCAACTGGTGCGCGGACCGGAAACCGGCATGATCATGGTCCAGGCCCGCGCCGGCGGTGTTGGCAAACCCTTCAACGTGGGTGAAACGACGGTAACCCGTTGCTCCCTCCGGGTAGATCAGGGGGCCATGGGAACCGCCTATGTGCTGGGACGCGACCGACGTCATGCCGAATTAGCCGCGCTCCTGGATGCGCTGCTGCAGGATGCGGAGCGCCAGCCGGATTTGCTGGCAACGGTCATCTTACCCCTGGCAGCGGCTATCCGCAATCGCCGCAAAACCCAGGCCGTCAAAACCGCTGCGACCAAGGTCGATTTTTTTACGATGGTGCGGGGAGATTAGGCCATATGAATACCGCCCTTGCTGAAAGCGTATCACCGGGATTCAAGCAGCCGGCTGTAGATGCCCAGCTTGTTTTCCGACAGATTCTGGACGCCATGTCCAACCCTGGTCGCATCGTTGCCTTACCGACATCCATCGAACCTACACCGGATGGGTTGGACCCGGCTACCGCCGCCGTATGTCTGACACTCCTGGATGGCGACACACCGATCTGGACCGACCTGCCCCCATCGTCCCCTTCGCTATCCTGGCTGCAGTTCCACTGCGGCTGCCCGTTTACGGAAGATCCTGGACGGGCGTCCTTCGGCCTGGCGACCAATGCCCGGCGACTGCCCGGCCTTGATGCATTCTCCCCCGGAACGGACGAAACCCCGGAAACGGCAGCCAGCCTGATCGTGCAGGTCGATGCCCTCGAACCGTCAAGGGGATTTATGCTGAGCGGCCCCGGCATACCCCATCGACGCGCGCTGAAAGTCGCTGGGCCGCAAGAGAATTTCTGGGACCAGCGGCAACGGGTTTGCACTGGATTCCCGCTGGGTCTGGACCTCATTTTAATCAGCGGTGCCCAACTGGCGGCATTGCCACGAACGACGCATGTAAATGGGTGACCTATGTATGTTGCGGTAAAAGGCGGCGAGCGTGCCATTGACAATGCCCATCGTCTGCTGGCCGAGACTCGCCGTGGCGACCAACAGCAGGCCGAAATCGCGCCCGACCAGATCCAGCAGCAGCTGGGTCTGGCGGTCGACAGGGTGATGACCGAAGGGGCTCTCTATGATCGCGGTCTGGCCGCCCTGGCCGTCAAGCAGGCCCAGGGTGACCTGGTGGAAGCCATTTTTCTCCTGCGGGCCTACCGCACGACGCTGCCCCGTTTCGGCAACTCCCGCCCCATCGAAACGGACACGATGACGATCAGGCGACGCGTATCGGCAACTTTCAAAGATATACCGGGCGGGCAGGTTTTAGGGCCCACCTATGACTACACCCACCGCCTGCTGGACTTCAGCCTGGTAGATGGCCAGGCGACACCCGGCCAGGCCCCGATCGCATCACCGGGGAAAAATCCAGAAGCCATGCCGCGCATCGCCGACCTGCTGGCCAAAGACGGTATGATCGAAGACGAAACGCCGGCGGCCGATGACGCCCCGGCCGGCGATTTGACCCGGCAACCGCTGCAAGTCCCGGCGGAACGAGACCTTCGCCTGCAGAATCTCGCGCGGGGTGACGAAGGCTTTCTTCTGGCCATCGCCTACTCCCTGCAACGCGGTTTCGGCGCTAGTCACCACCCTTTCTTAGGGGAAATCCGGCTGGGTGAAGTTGCCGTCGTGATGACCCCTCCCGAACTGGGGTTCGAAATCGAAATTGGAGAAATCACCGTCACCGAATGCGTCATGCTCAACCGTTTCAACGGCTCACCGGAAAGTCCCCCTCGTTTCCTGCAGGGCTACGGCCTGACCTTCGGGCACTGTGAGCGCAAAGCCATGGCCATGGCTCTGGTGGATCGCTCCCTGCGCTGGCGCGAAACAGGCGAACCGCCGACCCATCCGGCCCAAAACGAAGAGTTCGTTCTCTTTCACAGCGACAATGTAGAAGCTTCAGGTTTCGTCCAGCACCTTAAACTGCCCCATTACGTCGACTTTCAATCCGAGCTGGTATTGCTGCGCAACCTTCGCACTGATTACACCCGCAAGATGGCTGCGGGTACCAGGCCCGGCATTACCGAAGAGGAGTACGACAACTGATGGCTTCGCGTCCTGCTCCCGGAAAGACAACCGGGGAGAAAACCCGATACAACTACGCCTATCTGGACGAACAGACCAAGCGCATGGTGCGCCGTGCCCTTCTCAAGGCGGTCGCTCTGCCCGGCCACCAGGTTCCCTTCGGCAGCCGGGAAATGCCCCTGCCCTATGGTTGGGGAACCGGCGGTATCCAGATCACGGCCTCGCTGATCGGCCCCGGTGATATTCTCAAAGTCATCGACCAGGGGGCCGACGACACCACCAATGCGGTCAGCATACGGCGCTTTTTCCAGCGCACGGCCGATGTAGCCACGACGACCCATACGGAGGAAGCCACCCTGATCCAGACCCGCCACCGGATCCCCGAGACCGCGCTGAGGGAAGATCAAATTATTGTCTACCAGGTGCCGATCCCCGAACCCCTGCAGTTCATCGAGCCCAGCCGGCAGGAGGCGCGCAAGATGCACGCGCTGGAAGAGTATGGGGCCATGTACGTCAAACTCTATGAAGATCTGGCGCGTCACGGACGCATCGCCACCGGCTTCAACTACCCGGTGAACGTCAATGCTCGCTATATCATGAGCCCCTCGCCGATACCCAAATTCGACAACCCCAAAATGAACGCCATGCCGGCCCTGCAGCTCTTCGGTGCCGGACGCGAAAAGCGTATCTACGCCGTGCCGCCTTACACCCCTGTCCACTCGCTGGATTTTGAAGATCACCCTTTCGAAATCGAAGCCTGGGATCAGGTGTGCGAGCTGTGCGGCGCCGGTGACAGTTTTCTGGATGAGGTCATCGTCGATGATCGCGGTGGCCGCATATTTATCTGCTCGGACACCGACTATTGCAACCGCCGCCGTGAAACCGCCGGAGATAAAGATGATCGGCAGGCCAGGAGACAATGCGGATGAATAGCCCGACACCGGCCCTGCTGGAAGTGCGCCGCCTGACCAAGTATTACGGCCGCTATATCGGTTGCCGCGGCATCGATTTCACGCTGCGGTGCGGCGAAGTATTGGCCGTGGTGGGCGAGTCCGGCTCGGGTAAAAGCACCCTGCTGGGCTGCATTTCGGGCCTGATGGCCCCGAACAGCGGACAGGTGGTCTTCGACAGTGCCAAAGGCGCCGTTGATCTATGTGACTGCAGCGAGGTGCGCCGCCGCGAAATCCTGCGCTCGGAGATGGGCGTCGTGCACCAGAACCCCCGTGACGGCCTGCGGCTGAATATCAGTGCCGGCGGCAATATCGGTGAGCGCTTGATGGCCAACGGCTGGCGCCACTACGGCCGTATCCGCGATGCAGCACTGCGTTGGATCGAGCGGGTGGAAATCGATACCAAACGGGTGGATGACCTGCCGATGACCTTTTCGGGCGGCATGCAGCAACGGCTACAGGTGGCCCGCAGCCTGGTCACCCGCCCGCGGCTTGTATTTATGGATGAACCCACCAGCGGGTTGGACGTTTCCGTTCAGGCGCGCCTGTTGGACGTGTTGCGACGCCTGGTCGGTGAACTCTCCCTCTCCCTCGTATTTGTGACCCACGATTTAGGGGTGGCCCGTCTGCTGGCCCACCGCATGATGGTGATGAAACGGGGCCGGGCCATCGAAACCGGCCTGACCGACCAGGTTCTAGACGACCCCCAGCACCCCTACACCCAACTCCTGGTGTCTTCGATTTTGCGTAATTAACCAATATTTACCGCCAGATGAATGATCGCTATGGAATGGATTCTAAAAATCGACCGACTCGCCAAGCATTTCCGATTGCACACCCAGGGTGGAATTCGCATCCCTGTCTTCGAAGCACTGGATCTGGCCCTGCAACCGGGCGAAAGCGCTGCCTTGTGTGGTCCCTCCGGTTCCGGCAAAAGCACGCTTCTCCGACTGATCTATGGCAACTATCGCATCGGCCAGGGCGCCATCCTGGTGCGTCACCAGGACCAGGTCGTCAACCTGAACGAGGCGCCCAGTGATCTAATTCTGGATATCCGTCGCTGGACCGTTGGCTACGTCAGCCAATTCCTGCGCGTAATCCCGCGTGTCCCCGCCCTCGATATCGTGATGGAACCCCTTCAGCAGCGGGGCGTCGCATGCGATGCGGCGATCCGGCGGGCCGAGGAATTGCTCACCATGCTGCGGATACCGCAACGCCTGTGGTCGCTTTCGCCCACAACCTTCTCCGGCGGGGAGCAGCAGCGCGTCAATATCGCCCGGGGATTTGCCGCTTTCTATCCCATCATGCTGCTCGATGAACCGACGGCCTCGCTGGACCCGGTGAATAAACAGACCGTGCTGGACCTGATCACGGCCGCCCGCCGCCAGGGGGCCGCCATATTGTCTATTTTTCACGACCCGGCCGACCGGCAGGCCACCACCGGGCGGACGATCGATCTGGAGAACGCGGCTTGAGATCACCCCAATAACAATTAGCACCGAAGATTACCGAAGCAAAACACTGCCGGCCCTATCAGGCCGAATGTCAGACATCAAAGGTTATAGCACCGTATGAAGACGTTACTGCTTCTTGTCATATCCAGCATCCTCCTGGGGGCCGCTATGCTTTTACGCCGGCTGGCCCAGAAAAACCCCAATGCCGATTTGCTTTTGGACGCCATGCGGGCCGCCAATATCATCCAGGATGAGACATGGGATGGTCCATCATGAAAAAGGGGACTTGTCTCCACGGAGGGCCGGTATTCGACGGTCGCCGTCTCATCCCTGACGCGGCCGTGTGGTTCGACCCCAATGGTGTGATCGCGGTGATCGAAGGTTCGCAACGCCCCCTGGCGGATCGGATGCTCGATGTCGGCGGCGCCCTAATTGCGCCCGGACTGGTGGACCTGCATTGCGACGCCATTGAAAAGTGCGTCGAGATGCGCCCCGGTGTTCTCTTCGATGCTGATTTGGCCCTGCAGGGCCTTGATCAACGTCTGTCAGCCTGCGGCATCACCACCTTCTGCCATGCGCTCAGTTTCGCAGACAACGAACTGGGGCTGCGCTCACCGGAAGAAGCCGAAAAACTGGTGACGCGCATCCAGCATCTGGACCGGAATGCCCGGTGCGCCGTGCGCCACCGAATTCATGTGCGCTACGAAATCGGCTCCGAGCGCAGCGCCAGGGCCATCGAACGCCTCATGGATGCCGGGTTGGTGGACCTGCTTTCCTTCATGGATCACACCCCGGGCCAGGGACAATTCAAAACGCTCCAGTCCTATATTGATTTCTACATCCGCAACTATCAGGTGGCGGAGAAGGAAGTCGTTTCCATGGTCGACCGCAAAAAAAACAATAGCCGCCGAGCCTGGGAGGAGGCGGCCGGTTTAGCAGCGCGGGCCTGTGCGGCCGGCATCCCCATTCTCAGCCATGACGACGACACGCCCCAAAAGGTGATCTTGGTGCAGAAGCTGCACGCTGGCGGATGCGAATTTCCCATTGCCCTGGACGCCGCCCAGGCGGCACGGGAGTCCGGGATGCAGGTGTTCATGGGCGCCCCCAATCTGGTTCGGGGGGCCTCCACCAGCGGCCACCTCAAAGCGGCCGATACCATCGTTAATGGATTATGTGACGGACTGATCAGCGATTACTACCCCGAGTGCCTGGTGCAGACACCATTTCTGGCAAGCGATGCGCTCAACGTATCCCTGCCGGAAGCATTGCGTTTGGTGACCTCGGGACCCGCCGCCTTCCTGCAGGACGGTGTGACCACCGGCCGGCTGGAGCCGGGGAAGACCGCCGACCTGGTCGTTATTGATATGAGAGATACCTGGAAGAAAGTCCAGCAGGTCTGGGTCGGCGGGCGCCGTGTCCTCCACACCGCCCTGCCTCCTAAAAATACCCGGAAAAGAGAGCGAATCCCATCGCCCGCAGCCTTTGAAGCAAGCGGACGGCGTTAGCTTCTTCGGACAACTGCCGGGTGGGCATCCATCAGATCCTGCAAGGCGTCTGCGATGCCCGGAGCAGCCCCGACAATCTGCCAGTAGTCCTCACCATTTTTATCGGCGCGGAAATATCCCCCGGCAGCATCAAGAATCACCCGGGCGGCAGCAAAATCCCAAACCCGCACCCGCCCCTGCACGAGGCCTGAGAGCCGGCCGCAGGCGACATTGGCCAGATCCAGTCCAGTGGCGCCGAAGACGCGTATTTTTCGGGAGCGACGCGCCAACTTACCACCAATGGCGGACATGCGCTGCATGGTGGCCGGTTCGCTGCCAAAGCTGAGGCCAATCACAGCCTGATTCAGGCGCGATTCACGGCCGGGACGGACCGGGTCACCATTGCAAAAGGCGGGACCGTCGGACATGGCTTCGAACGTCTGGCCCAGGGCCGGGGCGTAAACAATCCCCAGAAGAGGCTTTCCCAATGGATCGGGAGATTCGGGTGGCTCCGTCGGGGGGCGATAGTAGCATGCCAGACAGATGCAAAAATAGGGTTGCCCCAGGAAGTAGTTCACGGAACCGTCTAAAGGGTCGAGATACCAGCGATAAGGGGACTGCGGATTGACGGCGGTGTTTTCTTCGGAGATGATGCCGTGATCCGGGAAAGCCTCACGCAGGATCTGGACGGCGACCTTTTCACAGCGGCGATCGATGGCCAGTTTGAGATCGTGGGTGAGTTCAAGATCGACCTCCTGTCGCCGGCCGTAAAATTTCATCTGCTCACGGCCGGCCGCGCGGACGGCCTCCAGGGCCACCGTGTGCAGGCGTCGCTGCAAAGGCTGGTCAGGCGGAATTGGCAACCGTCTTCTCTGCGGGTTGGGTTTCGGCAGCGGTATGGGCATATAGGGATACGAAACGCTCGATATCCATCAGGTCGTTGAAACGATCGCATAGGGTCTCCCGGTCCCAATCCCACCAGGCAATGGCCTGAAGCGCCGCCACGATGTCGTCGCTGAAGCGCCGATACAGTTTGCGGGCCGGAACGCCGGCCACCACATCGTAGGGATCAACCGATTTGCTGATAACCGCCCCGGCCGCCACCACGGCACCGGTTCCCACGCTGACACCCGGCAGAATCACGGCGCCGTGGCCCAACCAGACGTCGTGGCCAATGGTGACGTGCTGCTCCCGGCGCCAGGCAAAGAGTTCCGCGTCGTCCTGGGTGTCGAATCCGTATTGGCGTCGGCGATAGGTGCAATGGTGCTGGGTGACCCGCTGCATGGGGTGGTTGGGTGGATTGATCCGCACCGCAGAAGCAATGGAGGTAAATTTGCCGATGGCGGCATGCCAGATATGGCTGTGGCATCCTGCCACGTACGTGTAGTCACCAATCGTTGCATCCAGAACCGTCGTATAGGCACCGATCTCGGTCCAGGCACCGATCCGGCTGTTCTGCACCGTG
>JASFFM010000180.1:0-8370 GCA_050124295.1 Desulfobacterales bacterium
AGGTGGGCCGGTAAGGTGCGTGTTCATCATGATCCCCTAATTATTTCAGTTAGTTTAGTTTATCGGGGTGTTTTTTTCATGTCAACGATATATTCTGCGCCTTGCCACGCTGGTCTTTGTGTTGGCTCCTCGCAGGGACGCCACGGAAGAGGATGGGGCCTGACCGACAACCCGCCCACCCCGATGGCGATCCGGGAATCCTGCCATGCAGCTGATCGATAACCAAGCCTATCGCGATCCGGCCGTGAATCTGGCATTGGAGGAATTTCTGGTGCAGCGCTTCACGGTCGATGAGGCGATTCTGCTATTTTATATTAATGATCCGACGGTGGTGATCGGCCGTAATCAAATTCCTTTCGTCGAAGTCAATCTGCAAAAGATGTGGCGGCAAAAGGCCGCTGTCGTGCGGCGTATTTCAGGCGGCGGAGCGGTTTACCACGGACCGGGCAATCTTAACTTCTGCCTGATTAAATCCCGGGGGAAGGCGCCTTATCCTTCACCCGGCGATGCGCTGCGACCGGTGATTTCAGGTTTGGGGGCCCTGGGGCTGGCAGCCCGCTTGAATGAACGCCATGCGATTTTGGTGGATGGGAAGAAAATTACCGGGTCCGCTCAGTTTCGAGCCCGGCGGAAATGTCTCACGCACGGCACCTTGCTTGTTTCCGCCGATCTGGAGGAATTGCAGACCATGCTGGCCCCAGACAGCGAGGTGGCCTTTTTTCACGGGACGCGCTCCGTCCGTGACCCGGTAACCAATCTGAACCGCTATCGCCCGCAACTGACCATGGACGCGCTGCGCAATACCTTACGGCAGTCCTTCGCGGATGTTCACGGCCCGATACGAAAGGTTGCGCTTGCGCCGGAGGATTGGGCCGCTATTCACCACAGGGCGCATGCTAAATATCGTTCATGGGATTGGAACGTCGGGCGTTCCCCGCTGTTCACCATTCGTCGCCGCGCCCGTCTGCCGTGGGGGTGGTGTGAAGCCTCGATCACAACCAAGCGGGGTATCGTGACCCATATCGAAACGCATTCGCCTGAGGGTGCACCACGGCATCTGACATCGCTTAGCGCCGCCCTGGAGGGATGCCGTTATCATCCCGACGCGGTGCTCGCCGCGCTGAATGCGGCGGGTGGTGCCCAAAGGACATCTGCTTCTGGGGAGATGGCCGACTGGTTGTGCCCGAGGTATCGCTGGTCGCTCGGTGGCTAAGCGGGAGCCTTCATTCCAATCCTGTCATCCGGGGTTGATTTCCTTCAGGAGAGGACATCCTCCAACGTGTCGTCGTCCAGGAGTCCTTCCGATTGGACCACCTCACGAATGGTACGCCCGCTCCGATAGGCATCATGGGCGATGGCCGCGGCCCGGTCGTAGCCGATCAGGGGCACCAGACCGGTCACCAGCGCCAGACTTTGCTCGATATTGGCCGCACAACGATCGGGATTGGGCGAGACGTCGGCCAGGCATTTTCGATCCAGCACGTGGGCCGCAGCAGCCAGCAGGTCAATGGACTGCAACAGATTGTAGGCGATAACAGGCAGCATGACATTCAACTCGAAGTTACCGGACTGCCCGCTAATGCTGATGGTCGTGTCATTGCCCATGACCTGGGCGGCCACCTGAAGGACCGCTTCCGGTATCACCGGGTTCACCTTCCCGGGCATGATGGAAGAGCCCGGCTGCAGCGATGGCAGGTTGATTTCGCCAAGCCCGCAGCGCGGGCCGGAAGACAGCCAGCGCAAGTCATTGGCGATTTTGACAAAGGCCACGGCCATGGTCTTCAAGGCGCCGCTTAATTCGACGGCGGTATCCTGGGAGGCCTGGGCCTGGAAATGATTGGCCGCTTCGCGAAAGTCGAGACCGGTCGCCGCGTTCACGGCAGCAATCACCCGGCTGGCAAAATCCGGGTGGGTGTTGATGCCGCTGCCGACGGCGGTGCCGCCTAAAGCCAGCTCCGCGAGACGATTTTCGACATCGGCAAAACGCTCATGCACCAGATCAATTTGACGGGTATAGCCGCCGAACTCATCCCCCAGGGTCATGGGAACGGCATCTTGCAGATGGGTGCGTCCGATTTTACGTATTTGGCGAAACTGGTTCGTTTTGTCGGCCAAGGTCGCCCGCAAGCCGTCCAGGGCAGGATAGAGCCGTTCCCGCAGTTGCTTGAAAGCGGCGACATGGATGGTGGTGGGGATAACGTCGTTGCTGGATTGGCCCAGGTTGACGTGATCGTTGGGATGCACGGGTGTTTTACCACCCTTGCGCCCGGTCAGCATCTCATTGGCCCGTGAAGAGAGCACCTCGTTCATGTTCATGTTGGTGGAGGTACCAGAGCCGGTCTGGAAAACATCCACCACGAACTGATCATCCATCCGGCCGCGGATAACCTCCTCCGCCGCCTGCTGGATGGCATCGGCCAGATCCTGTTCTAGCAGTCCCAGGGTGGCATTCGCCATGGCCGCGGCCTTTTTGATCAGGGCCAGAGAATGGATAAACGAGGGCGGCATCAGCTGACCGCTGATCGGAAAATTATCCACGGCGCGTTGGGTTTGGGCGCCATAATAAGCTCCCACGGGAACCCGGATGGATCCCATGGAGTCTTTTTCTTCGCGATATTGGGTCATACCTCAGCCCCCATTATCGGCCGATGCACAGGGCAACCGGCGTCGTCGATCAGGCGGAAGCTACGGGTCGTAACCAGGTATCGACCGACGGCCGTTAAACGGCATGGTGCGATGGAACGCAGGTCCGTCGAAGGTTCCCCCCTGTTTACATACGGGCCTTGGTATCTTCGCGGAGGCGTTCGATATTGCCCCGCAGCTGGGCGATCTCAATACCGAGACCGACGCATTGCTGGCCTATCATGCATTTATCCGCATCCCCATCTTCGAGATAGGTTTTCAGTTCGAATTGGTCTTTTTTCAAATCGACGATCCAGGCCTTTTTTTCTTCGTCATAGGCCACGTCGATATCGATGCCGCATTCGCCGATATCCGGGTAGAGTTCCTGGATTTTCGCACACAACTGGGCTTTGTCGATCATGAGACCTCCTTTTTACCGACCATGAGCTGACTGCGACTCGGCCGGCAGCGTTAACATCTGCTGGTGATGTGTTTTGGGAAACCGTTTTAAACGCCTTTAAGGTATATCGGTTGGAACTATTTTCAAGTTGTTCATGTTGCCCTGGCGCCGATGACAAGGCGCACCGAACGGCGGCGTCAATCCTTTTGGGCGGCCAGGTAGGGTCGCGCCCAGGCAGCGATGAGTCCCCCGGCATAGCGGGAATCCTTCGGATCGGACAGCAAATGGTCGGCGTTATCCAGCGAAACGAAGCTTTTCGGATGTCGCGCGGCCCGGTACAGGCGGCCGGCATGGTCGATATCGACCACCGTGTCCCGGGGGGAGTGCAGGATCAGAAGGGCACGGTCCAGATCTTTCAGGGTCGTTTCAATGTCGGCTTGCGCGATATCATCGATCAATTGCTTTTTGATGGTCAGCCGGCGCTCGGCGATCACAATTTCGGCCTCACCCGTGTCCAGCAGGGGTTCGCGAATCGTCTCTAGGTGTTGTGCCAGATGGGCGGGCTCCGAGGGAGCGGCAATCGCGACGACCGCTTGTGCGGAAGGGATCGCTGGCGCCGCCTGAATAACAGCCGCACCCCCCAGCGAATGACCGATCAGTATACGGGGTGTCATCCGGCGTGATTCCATAAAGTGGGCCGCATCGATCAGATCTGAGACATTGGTGGAAAAATTGGTGTCCGCGAAGTTTCCCTGGCTGTTTCCCAAACCGGTAAAGTCGAAGCGGAATACGCCGATACCTTCCCGGTTCAGGGCGCGCGCAATGTGATAGGCGGCCTTGATATCCTTACCGCAGGTGAAGCAATGGGCAAACAGGGCGTAGTTAAGGATGTCGCCTGTTGCCGGCTTGTCCAGGCGGGCGGAGAGATCAAACCCGTGACGATTCGTAAATTGAAACCGCTCTTGAGGCATAGGGGGTGACTCCTGCGCCAGCCGGGCCGATGCTATCCCGATGGTGGCCTTGGCCAGGATGGCGGCCGCCCTTGATATCGCTTGGGCCTCAGCTGGTGGCGTTGCGATCCCGAAGGCTTGCAAGGGCTTCAAGCGCCGCCTGATGAATTTCCGGGTTGGCGCTGGTTCTGGAAATATTCTCCAGGAAAGGAACGTTCCGGTGATCGCCGGTCGCGCCGATCGTGTAAAGCACATCGCCCCGGACAGGATCGTCCAGATTTCCGTAGCGCTGCCGCAGGACGGGCGCTGCCTCGGCGGCCAGCAGTGGGTTGGCGGCCACGATTTCTTCCATGATGACCATGGCGCCTAATCGCACCGGCCACTTGTCGTGGGTCAAAAGATCGACAACGCCCGGAAAGAGGCTACCGCTTTCGAGCATGGCCCGTGCCAGCTGACCGGCCTGCCCCTCCTGGATAATCCCGTTCATCGCCTCGGCGCTCAGGCGGCGCGGGTCGCGGTTCACGAGCTGCTCCAGAACATCTGTCACCGGAATCGTTCCCGACCAGCGGAGTTGGTCGTCAAGGATCAGGGTCGGCACCCCTTTGATTTTCTCCTCAGCAACCGTTTCCGGGAACAGGGTGCAATCGACGACCCGCAGCCGCAGTAGATCCCCGGCTTTGGCCAGGGCGACCCATTGGGCCAGCGCCCGGGGACAAAAAGGGCAGCCCGGTGCAATATAGAGACGGACTTCCGCGGGCAGCCGCATGCGCCTGAGCAAATCGTGTTGCGTCGCCGGAAGGTCGCCATCGTGGGGGGCGGCTGGCCGCAGAGCGTCGACAAAGCTGTCCAGCTTGTCTCCTTCCGGCAGGGCCTGAAAGCGAATGCCGCTGGTTGTTTCCAGGCATGGCGGCTCGGCCTCACCGGTTACCTCGGTCAGGAGATCAATACCGGGGGCCAATGCTTGCAGGTCTCGGCCGAAGGCTTGAAAGGCCTCTCGCTGGGCGTGCTTGTTCAGCGTCAGGCGCAGTCCGCTGCCGGGCGGCAGCGCCGCCGTGAGCTCTTTCAATCGCTGCTTGTCTTCAGCTTGCATGGGATAACGAGACTCCTGCAGGGCGACTTCCACCCGGCGATGACAAAGTTTAACAATGCCCACTACTCTATCCACCCCGGCCGCGTCTGTAAACCTCGACCAGCGCTAACCCAATGATAGTGTTTGACAACCCCCATGTCCTTTTTTATGATTTCGTGGTCTCCGGACGGCGGTAGTGGTCAATCCCGGATCGGTCGGGGATGCCGCACGCCGACCGTGTGCCCTTCCACAACCGCCGTCTTGAGGTGTACGGTGGTGTCGTCTTTTGATTGAATCCCTCGACTGGCGGCCGGGCGTTCGCCGGCCGATGCAGGCCGTATGTTGGGCCGTGACCATACCCTCTCCAAGAGGAGCATCAACCATGAATGCCTTCGAAACCTACCACGCCGATTATATCGAAGAGCAGCACCATCGCTGGCGGAAAGACCCGCAATCCGTCTCTACGGACTGGCAGTTTTTTTTCAAGGGTTTTGACATCGCCCGCGAGATGGGGCCATCCGCTGAAGCCGACGGGGATGAAGACCGGATGCTGCGGCAGGCCCGGGTGGAAGCGTTGAAGTATCGGTATCGCGACATGGGGCATCTGCTGGCCTGCATGGACCCTCTGGAGTCTTGCCCGATCGATCATCCCCTGCTGGCGCTGGATGTCTTCGGGCTGACCGTGGATGACCTGGAAAGGCCGTTTTTCACCCGCCGCTTTTCCACCCAGCGCATGGCACCCCTCAAAGAGATCATCCAGGCCTTAAAAGAAACCTATTGCCGCGCGATTGGCGTGGAATACATGCACCTGCAGGACCCGGAAGAGCGCCGGTGGCTGCAGGCACAGATGGAACCCGTGCGCAATCATCCCACCATCGAACCGGCGACACGTCTGCGCATTTTGGAGCGCCTGCAGCGGGCTGCACTTTTTGAGCAATTTCTGAACCGCAAATACGTCGGTGTGACCCGCTTTTCCCTGGAGGGCGGCGACGGATTGATACCTATGCTGGACGATCTGGTAAACCATACAGCGGCCAACGGAGGGCGGGAGATCATCCTGGGCATGGCCCACCGGGGGCGCCTGAATGTTCAAACCCATATCCTGGGAAAATCCTATGACGACATTTTCAGCGAGTTCGAACATTGCTACGATCCCGACGGGCTCGTAGGGGCCGGCGACGTCAAATATCACAATGGCTACCTGGCCGAACTGACCACCAACGACGGACACGCCCAGCGGGTCTATCTGGTCAACAACCCCAGTCATCTGGAGGCGGTGGACCCCGTTGTGGAGGGGATTGCCCGCGCCCGGCAGGATCTGGCCGGCTCGGAGCGATATCGGGTATTGCCGCTGCTGATTCACGGGGATGCCGCGTTTGCCGGGCAGGGGGTCGTGGCCGAAACCCTGAACATGTCGCAGCTGGAGGGCTACCGCACCGGTGGCACGCTGCATATCATCATCAACAACCAGATCGGCTATACCACGCTGCCCAAGGACGCCCGCTCCACGCGCTATTCGACCGATGTGGCCAAGATGCTGATGGTGCCGGTGTTCCACGTTCACGGGGAGAACCCGGAAGCCCTGATTCACGTCGCCCGTATGGCCTGCGACTACCGCAACACCTTCGGCAAGGACGTGGTGATCGACCTGGTATGTTATCGCCGTTACGGCCACAACGAGGGCGATGAACCCTACTTCACCCAGCCGGGGATGTATTCCCGCATTCGCCGCCGGGAATCCCTGGACAAGCTCTATGCCGAAACCCTGACGACGGAAGGCCTCGCCACCAAGGAGGACGTTGCCCAGATCGGGCAGGGTATCCGTGATGAACTCGAACAGGCCTTCGAGCGCATTCACGGCAGTGAGTGCCTGTTCCCCCAGGATCGTTTTTTCAGCAACTGGGATAGTTATGCGAGCAAATTCAGCCACACGCCGCTAAAAACCGGCGTGCCGGGCGATTCCCTCATCGAACTGGCCCGCAGCCTGCGCGAGGAGCCCAGCGGCTTCAAGCTCAACCCAAAGCTGATCCGCCAGATGGACAAGCGCCTGGCCGCTGTCGAAGACGGAACGGGCATCGACTGGGCCAATGCGGAAGCCCTGGCTTTTGCCTCCCTGCTGACCGAGCAAACCCCCATAAGGCTCAGCGGACAGGACTGCGGCCGGGGCACCTTTAGCCAGCGGCACAGTGTCTGGATGGATATCGAAACCGGCGCTTCCCATGTGCCGTTGAATCATTTGGGCGGCAATCAGGCCCCTTTCGAGGTATACAACAGCCTGCTGGCCGAGTTCAGTGTGATGGGATTCGAATACGGCTACGCCATGATGCGGCCGGAAACCCTCGTGATGTGGGAAGCCCAGTTCGGCGATTTTGCCAACAACGCCCAGGCGATTATCGATCTTTTTATTGCCGCCGGTGAGGCCAAATGGCAGCGGCTGAACGGCCTGGTGCTGCTGCTGCCCCACGGCTACGAAGGCCAGGGACCGGAACACTCCAGCGCCCGCCTGGAGCGTTTCCTGCAGCTGTGTGCGGTGGACAACATGCAGGTCTGCTACCCCACCACACCGGCGCAGTATTTCCACCTGCTGCGGCGACAGGTCCGCCAGGATTGCCGCAAGCCCCTGGTGGTGATGACCCCCAAAAGCCTGCTGCGCAACCCGGAAGCGGTCTCCACGCGGGAGGATCTGGCCCGCGGCGGGTTTAGCACCGTTATCGACGATGCCGGCGCGAAACCATCGGCCAAACGACTGATTTTTTGCAGCGGCAAGATCTACTACGAATTGCTGCAGCGGCTTGGGGCCATTAGGACACACAAGCCGGCCATCATCCGCCTGGAGCAGTTCTACCCCTTTCCGGAGAAGGCTCTCGGCGAGATTATCGCCCGTTACAAGAAAACCCGGGAGTTTCTCTGGGTTCAGGAAGAGCCCCAGAACATGGGGGGCTGGCAATTTGTGCGCCCCCGCCTGGAAACCCTGCTGGGCCAATCGCTGCATTATGTGGGGCGCCCCCCGGCGGCCAGCCCGGCCACCGGATATCCTAAAATCTACCGACGCCAGCAGGATGCCATCATCGCTGAAGCCGTTGGTATCGCCGAAGCGGACCGTGCCGCCAGTTCAGCGGCAAACTAGAGGAGACCCCGATGACCATTGAAATAAAAGTCCCCAGTGTAGGCGAATCCGTCACCGAAGCGCTGTTGGCGGAATGGTTCAAAAAAGACGGCGATGTGGTCGAAAAGAACGAACCCCTGTTCGTCATTGAAACCGACAAGGTGACCCTGGAGGTGGAGGCGGAAGCCGCTGGAAAACTGAACATCATGGTTGCGGAAGGGGA
>JASFFM010000181.1:0-8358 GCA_050124295.1 Desulfobacterales bacterium
GCGATCGATCATGGGGGGTAGGTTGTTGTTTCCGGAAAACCCGTAGCATTTCTGTATCCACTGGCGCAGCAGCGCTAGGTCGAGGACTAAGGAAATGCGAGAACGCTGCCGGCGGCTAAAAGATGCGCTCCAAGATCGATCGTTACCCCAGTTTGGGGGGGGGTAGCACCAGCGCTTCCCCCTCCGCCACCTTCTCTCCTTTCTGATTCGTCCATAGCAGGGTCATACGCACCCAGCGCTTCTCTGCCAGCTTTTCCTTCACTTCCGCCGAAGCTGTGATCGTATCCCCAAAATGGGTTGGCGCCCGGAAACGGGTGTTGATCTCCAGGGCGATCGTTCCCAGACCGGGCAGCTTCATACCCAGCACCGGGGCGATCAGGCACTGGGGCAGCGCACCGTGGGCAATGCGCGTTCCAAAAGGCGTCAACTTGGCAAAGGCTTCGTTGACGTGCATGGGATTGAAGTCACCGGAGATGCCGGCGAAGAGATAAACATCGGTTTCGGTGATGGTCTTGCTAAACGATGCCGACATGCCGATCTCCAGTTCGTCGTAGGTTTTGCCCAATTCGAAATCCATGTGGCCTCCTTTTTATCGCGGCCGCGCTTGATTCTCTATTTCTTGGGGAACTTCGATGGTCTTGACCCGCAGGTATTCACCCAGGGTCTTGGCCTGGGGGTCGCTTTTCAGGGATGCCGCCACCCCTTCCCCCAGCAGGCCCCTGATATAAAAATTCAGGGCGCGAAGATTGGGCAGCGCATAGCGCTCGATGGTGTAAGGGACCAGATCCGGCAGGAGGATCTTCAACTGGCCCGATGAAAGATAGGTGCGCAAAAAATCATAGCCTGCGGCACTGCGGGCCCAAACCCCCAGATTGGCGTTGCCGCCCTTATCCCCCGAGCGGGTGCCGAACAGGCGCCCGAAGGGCAAGGCCACAAGCTTTTCCCCGCCGTTCGGAAACCGTTCCTCTGCCGCCGCCTGCCGGACGGGGGCAGGATCTACCCCGGTCACGGGTTCGACGGGAATGGTTTCCCCTCCCAGCACAACCTGTGGTCTAACGTGCTGATTGGCCACCAGGCACGGCCAATGTTGGATCGCGGGCGTCCCCTTGGCGGGGGGGGCCGTGGCCGTGAACCCGGGAATGCTCGCCAGGGCCAGTTCCACGATGGCGGCCGAAAAACGCGCCACCTTGGCAGGGTCCGGGTCCATCACACCGAATCGCAGGTAGGCAAAGGCTTCCTCGTTGCAAGTGGGCACGGCCTGGTCCGAGCGCACGAGTTGAACGTCGAAAACGGCAAATTGATCCCGCCCGCCTAAACTTTCCACCACGGATGCTTCAAGAATCTGGGCTTTGCGTTCGATGTCCAGTCCGGTCAGAATCAGGCGCATGGCATTGCGATAACCCCAGAAGTTGTTGATACAGACCTTGGTGCTGGTCGGCGGCGGTGCGCCCCGAACCCCCGCCATCCGCACACGATCGGGACCCTCCTGATGCAGGCGAATGGTATCGAAGCGGGCGGTAACGTCCGGCGTGAGATAATCCGGAGCCTGGATTTCGTACAACAACTGGGCGGTAACCGTACCCACCGATACCAGACCGCCGGTGCCGGGGTGTTTGGTGATCACGGCGGATCCATCGGAATGCATTTCCGCAATCGGGAAGCCCAAATTCTGAAAAGACGGGATTTCTTCCAGAAAAGGATAGTTTCCGCCGGTGGCCTGTCCGCCGCACTCGATGATGTGTCCAGCCACGGCGGCCCCGGCCAGGCAATCCCAATCCTCCCGCTGCCAGCCGAAATGCCAGGCCGCCGGCCCGGTGACCAGGGCCGCGTCGGCCAGGCGCCCGGCCACCACGATGTCCGCCCCGCGGGCCAGCGCCTCCGCCACGGCCCAACCGCCGATATAGGCATTGGCGGTAATGGGCTGGGCGCCAGCCTCCCGGAGAGGGAGACCTTTATCCAGATGCTCGAACCCCACTCCCTGAGCGTGCAGTTCGTCCATGCGGGGCATCAGATCATCGCCCTCGACGACGGCGATCTTCGGCGCCAGGCCCAATTGCTCGGCCACCGATTCAAGGGCCTCCGCCAGTCCCCGGGGGTTCAACCCGCCCGCGTTGCTGACCACCCGAATGTTTCGCTCCAGACAAGGGCCCATGACCTCCTCCATCTGTCGCAGAAAGGGGCGGGCATAACCCAAGGAGGGGTCTTTGAGTTTCTGGCGAAAGAGAATGGCCATGGTCAGCTCGGCCAGATAGTCCCCGGTCAGAACATCGATCGGGCCGCCTTCCACCATCTCGCGGGCGGCACCGAAGCGATCGCCCAAAAAACCACTGCAATTGGCAATGATGAGTCTATCGTCAGACGGGGGTGGTGTCATCTGCACACCTTTCTGTGTCATTCGTGTTCCGACCTTCGGTTAAATCGGTCATGATTGTGTCCGCAGCAGCAAGGCGGTTTTTTTGCCTGCAGTGGGCTACCGTCCACAAAGGGTAGATTTTGGATCTGGCCAAGGCCCAAACGATTTTGAAACCGGAGGCGTCGTTGCGCTAGGTCGAGGCTTTATAAAGCGTGAGAACGCCGACCAGGGCCAAAGGATGCCGTTTGCGGGCGGTAAAGCCTTAGCGGCCAACGAATTTCGGCGCCCGTTTTTCGATGAAGGCCAGAATACCCTCGCGCGCGTCCTCGGTGGCGGCCACCTCCGCCAGCTTGCCGGAGAGATAATCCACCGCTTCTTCAAAGGGCATATCCGCCATCTGATGAAAGGCCGCCTTGCCGATTTGCATTCCGATGGGGCTTTTGGCGGCCAAGGTTTCAAGCACGGCGGCGACCTCCGCATCGAGGCCTGCGCGGGGCACCACCCGCGTAAGCAACCCCATGGCCAAAGCCTCTTCGGCCGTGAGCCGGCTGCCGGTCAAAACCATTTGCAGGGCTTTTTTGCGCAGCACGTTGCGATAGATGAGCGCCCCGATCATCATGGGGAACAAGCCCACGTTGACTTCTGGGGTACCGAAGGTGGCCTCTTCACAGGCGATCACG
Source organism: Desulfobacterales bacterium (assembly GCA_050124295.1). GTDB lineage: Bacteria > Desulfobacterota > Desulfobacteria > Desulfobacterales > UBA5852 > JABZFP01. Next base: position 3,034 of record JASFFM010000181.1, read on the forward strand.
ATATCGCAAGCCAGCATGAGACCCATGCCGCCGGCCAAGCAATACCCGTTCACCCGCGCCACGGTGGGTTTGGGGAAAGCGGTCAAGCGCTTGAGCAGATCGGCATAGGTCTTAAATACGGCCCGGGAGTCGGCATCCATGCCGCCACCAAGGTCGGCACCGGCACAGAAGGCCTTGTCCCCGGCCCCGGTCAGGCAGACCACACGTACCTCCGGGTCGGCTTCGGCCGCCGCCAAGGCCTCGTGCAAAAGGGCCAGGGCCTCGGCATCGATGGCGTTGCGGTGGTCTTCACGGTTGATCGTCATCCAGCCGATCTGCTTTTCGGGGCGGTAAACCAAAACCTTTTCTTCCGTCATGTGGATTTGCCTTTCGGTAAAATAGGGCTGTGGCGCGTCACCCGGGCAACATGTCTCGCCTGTAGTGCCATACGGCGAGGGGAAGCATCAGACGCTAGCGGGCGGCTTCTAATTTTCTTCACCGGCGTCGAGATCCACCAGGACATCGCCCGGCGCCACCTTGTCTCCGGCGGCGCAATTGATCCTGGCAACCCTGGCATCGAAGGGGGCCGTCAACGTGGTTTCCATCTTCATGGCCGAGACCACCACCAGGTTGTCACCCTGCTGAACAGGTTCCCCTTCGGCGACCAGGACTTTCACCACCACAGACGGCATGGGGGGCGTGACCTCTCGGGACGCCTGCCGGGGCGCCAGATTCGAGGAGGCCGTGGGCGCCCGGGCATCCCTGTCGGCCACGGTGTAGGCAACCCCGTCGATCAGAATCTGCTTGGCTTCATCATCGCCGCTGACAAAGGCATTGATGATGGTCCCGGCCACCGTGAGTAGAAGATGGTGGCGATCGATGCGGCGGCAGTCCACCTCGTACTGGTTTTCGGGCGTCACGATGGTCAGCCGCCCCGCCTCCTGCGGGGTCACGGTCAGGGATGTCGCTTCACCGTTGATTTCCAGATTGTAGGCCATTGATGTTGCTCCTGTCTTTATCGCCCTGGGCTAGCAGCGCCAGGCCCCCAGGGTTTGCCAGGGCGTGAGCCTCTCGGCACGCGCGCCCTGCGGGGAGATCCCCGCCGGCGGGGCCTCCGTCAAGTCAGCGGCCACAAACGCTATGCCCGCTAATTCGTTTCGGGACCGCCGAGGGGTCCAGTCGGTCATATGCAACGGGATAAAATCGGTAAAGGTCGCACCGGCCTGGAACGCCGGGTGGCCCAAAACATCGCGCAGAAAAGCCACCGGTGTCTTGACGCCCAGGATGACGTAGTCTTCGAGGGCACGGCGCATGCGGGCGATGGCCGCGGCCCGGTCTTCGGCCAGCACGATCAGCTTGGCCATGATAGGATCGTATTCCACGGGGACCTCTCCCCCCGCGTAGATACCCGAATCGATGCGGATGCCCGGACCCTGGGGGGAGCGCAGATAGGCGATCGGCCCGGGTGTGGGCAAAAAGTCGTTGGCCGGGTCTTCGGCGTAGATGCGGCACTCGATAGCGTGGCCCCGCCCGGCAATGTCCGACTGGACGAAAGCCAGGGGGAGGTCGGCGGCAATCCGGATCTGCTCCCGTACCATGTCGATGCCGGTGATCATTTCCGTGATCGGATGCTCGACCTGCAGCCGGGTGTTGACCTCGAGAAAGTAATAATGGCCGTCTGGGTCCAGCAGAAATTCCACCGTACCGGCATTGATGTAGCCTGCGGCCCGGGCGGCACGCACGGCGGCCGCGCCCATTTCCTCACGCAAGGCGGGGGTAAGGGCCGAGCAGGGTGTTTCTTCGATGATTTTCTGGTGCCGACGCTGGATGGAGCATTCCCGTTCCAGCAGATGTATGCAGTTGCCGTGGGCATCCGCCATGATCTGAAATTCGACATGCCTGGCTTGGGGAAGATATTTTTCGAGATAGATCGCCGCACTCCCGAAGGCGGCTAGCGCCTCGCGGGCCGCCGCATCCGCCGCAGCGGGCAGCGCAGCGGCCGTATCCACCACCCGCATGCCTTTGCCGCCGCCCCCGGCGGCGGCCTTGACCACCACTGGATAGCCGATCTGGGCGGCTCCATCGGCCAGCTTTCGCGGATCGGTTTGCGGATGAAATAGACCTGGAATCACCGGAACATCGCTGTCCTGCATGAGGCGACGGGCCACGGTCTTGTCTCCCAGATCGCGAATGGCTTCCGCCGGTGGACCGATGAAGGTGATGCCTTCCGCCGCGCAGCGGGCCGCGAAAGTTTCGTTTTCCGCCAGAAAGCCGTAACCGGGATGAATCGCTTCGGCCTCGCTCTCATGCGCGGCGGCGATGACGCGGTCCTGGTCGAGATAACTTGCCGCCGGTTCGGCCGCGCCCAGCCAGACCGCCCGGTCGGCCGCCAGTACGTGGGCGGCCGTGGAATCGGCCTGGGAATAGACGGCCACCGTTGCAATACCCATTTCCCGGCAGGAGGCCATGATTCGGCAGGCGATTTCGCCGCGGTTGGCGATCAGGATACGTTTGAACATTAGCGGGGTCTCCTTCAACAGGCTACATTCGGAAGATGCCAAAGCCCGGCAGGTCGTCGCGGATCGGCGCATTCAAGGCGGCCGATATGGAAAGTCCCAGAACGTTGCGGGTCTCGGCCGGATCGATGATCCCGTCATCCCATAGATTGGCGGTGCTGTAATAGGCGTTGCTCTCTTTGCGCGCGGCCTCGATGATCGGCCCCTTGAGGGCCGCGACTTCCTCCGTGCTCATGGGAGGATCGCCGCCGCGCGCCAGTTGATCGTTCTTGACCGTAACCAAGACATCGGCGGCCTGTTCGCCGCCCATAACGCCGATTTCGGCGTTGGGCCAGGTCCACAGAAAGCGGGGGCCAAAGGCCCGCCCGCACATGCCGTAATTACCGGCGCCGAAGGAAGCACCGAGCATGACCGTAAACTTGGGCACTGTGGCCGTGGCCACCGCGTTGACCATCTTGTGACCGTCCTTGGTGATGCCGGATCGCTCGTATTCCCGTCCGATAATATAGCCGTTGATATTTTGCAGAAACACCAGCGGGATGCCCCGGCGGTCGCAAAGCTGAATGAACTGGGTGGCCTTGAGGGCGCTGTCGGAAAATAGGATGCCGTTGTTGCCCAACACCCCCACCGGGTAGCCGTGGATGTGGGCCTGGCCGCATACGAGGGTCGGCCCGTAAAGGGCCTTGAATTCGGTAAATTCGCTGCCGTCGACGATCCGTGCGATGACCTCGCGTACATCGTAGGGCGTCTTCAGATCGCGACTGACGATGCCATAGATCTCTTTGGGATCGTAGCGCGGGGGGGTTGGTGCCCGCATCGGAAGGGCGGCTTTTTCGGTCGCCGGCAGGTTGCGGATTAGCTCCCTTACGATGGCGATCGCATGTTGATCGTTGTCCGCAAAATAGTCGGAAACCCCCGATTCCCGGCAATGCACATCCGCGCCCCCCAGTTCATCGGCCGTGACTTCCTCGCCCGTGGCCGCCCGCACCAGGGGGGGGCCCCCCAGGAAGATGGCCCCGGTGCCCCGAACCTGGACCACCTCATCCGACATGGCGGGGATGTAGGCCCCGCCGGCCGTGCAAAGCCCCATCACGGCCGCAATCTGGGGAATGCCCATTTTGGACATGACCGCCTGGTTGTAGAAGATGCGCCCGCCGTCGTCTTCATCGGGAAAGATCTCACTTTGCAGGGGCAGAAAAGCCCCCCCGGAGTCGATCAGGTAGATCGAGGGCAGGCGGTTCTGCATGGCGATCTTCTGGGCCCGCAGGGATTTTTTAACCCCCAGGGGATATATGGTGCCCCCTTTGATCATGGGGTCGTTGGCATTGACGATGACCTCGCGGCCTTCCACCACTCCGATGCCGATGACACTACCGGCCCCGTGCACCTTGCCGTCATACATGTCCTTGGCGGCCAGGGCGCCAATCTCGAGAAAGGGCGTGTTGCGGTCCAGCAGTCGTGCCAGCCGCTCGCGCACGGGCAATTTGCCGACCTCGGCCACCCGTTGACGGGCTTTCTCGGAACGCGCTTCCCGGGCCTGCTGCAGGGCGGCCTTCAGATCGGCCACCAGGGATGCCATCTGGGCGTAATTCTGTTTGAATTCATCCTTACCGGTGTCGATGCCGGTTTCAATGATTCCCATGCGAGCTGCCTCCTGAATATGGGCGAATGGTCGTCTGTCCCCTCTATGGGCGTGCCCCGGGATCGGTTGGCGATCGGGGGCAGGGTCGCCCGTGGATAAGCCGCGCTAAACCCTTTGCCGATCGGCCGGCGCCTTTTGACCGCTGCGGGGCAAGTCAATCCTTTGCCGGGCCCATGAGATTGCGTATGCCCCCCACGATAAAAGCGACCGCATCTTGGCCCACCGCATGGAGATCGCTGCGACGATCCTGCCAGATCAGATATTGGTAGGCCAGCCGTTCGAACATTCCCAGAATGCTGGCGGCCATGACTTCCTCGGCGGTGGCGCTGCGGTATGGACCGAGATGGGCGGCCACACGCTGGAGAGCGATCCGGAGGTCATCGACCAGGCGATCGAATATCTTCTTGCGGTGAGCTTCGACCACGGCGCTCTGGCCGACCGACTCCCTGAACATCAGGGCGATTTTCTCCGGATGGCGGGGGCAGAAATCCTGGAAGAACGCCCGGCCCGCATCCTGGATGCCTGCCAGTGTCCCATCGGCATTGTTGAAGGCCGCGCCCAAAAGATCCCGCAGTTCGTAGCCGGTCTCATCCAGCAGTTTCACGAGCAGGTCTTCCTTGTTTTTGAAATAGAAGTAGACGGTCCCGACGGACACTTCGGCCTCGTCGGCAATCCGCTCCATGCCGGTGCGGTGATAGCCTTCCCTGGCGAACAGGGTTCCGGCCGCCGCCAGGATGGTCTCCAGCCGCTGGGCGCGCTCCCGTTGTCGCCGCAAGGCACTCCGGGAAAGTGGTGTCCGGGTGTTTTTGCTCTCCGTGGGGTGCGATTTCCTGGCGTGGTCGGGCTTCATTGTTTTTATCTCTACTTCCCAGCGACGATCGTTTGGAGGCCAAGCCGCAGGAGCTGAAGACATTTAGCGGCGGTCATTTCCCAACCCCGCCAGAGTCCCGATCGCCGGGGTGGCCCTGGGGCGGCTTTGCGCATGGGGTGCTCCGGATCAAGGGACATCCCAAGCAAAACCCAAACGGGCTCCTAAAGGCGAATCGGCGAAGTGGCGGCATGTTCCGAAAACGTGCGCGCCTGAACGCTTTGGCACTCTGCCGCCGGAGGGCGGAGGGGGCAGACACCGCCGCGGGCGGCAAGAAACCGCACGAAGCATAGCTATCGGTAACCCAGGGCATGATCGCC
>JASFFM010000182.1:0-8344 GCA_050124295.1 Desulfobacterales bacterium
CGGGACTGGGCCCGTGCGCTGTTGGACCTGGGGCGATCCAGCTACCGGCTGCGCGACGACGACAATATTTACCTGGGTCGCATCGAAGCCCAGGTTCACCGCGCCGTGCGCGAGGCGCAAGCCCGTCTTGGCCGCAACCCCTCTCCGGAAGAGGCGTCCCTTTTGCGGGACGCCATCGCCTGCATGCCGTCGGACAAACCGGCAACGGCGGTTGCAACGCCGGACGGGGTTTCCGGGTCGGGGCTGCGCGCGCGCCAGCTCGTCGGGCAACCGGCCGGTCCCGGTGTGGCCCGGGGGCCGGTGCGGGTGGTGGCCGCGGCGCGCGATCTCAAAGATTTCCAGGCAGGTGAAATCCTGGTCTGCGACGCGGTGGATCCCAACATGACCTTTGTCGTGCCGCTGGCCGCGGCCGTGGTCGAGCGCCGCGGCGGCATGCTGATTCACGGGGCCATCATTGCCCGGGAATACGGATTACCCTGCGTGACAGGGGTGCCGGATGTGTTACAGTTCATCCGCTCCGGGGACATCGTGACGGTGGATGGCTACCTGGGGCAGGTCATCTTGAGCTCGGAGGAGAATTAACCCGAACATTTCCTGAACATGGTGATAGCCTTTGGTGGGATGCATTTGTTCCCGGCCTTAACGGCGGCTTGCGGAAAATGTGTCCGGTAACAGTTTGTAAGCGGCGAATCTTAAAAAGAAGCGCCTACCATTTCCACCCGGCGGGCAGGTCCGGGGCATCCATCTTCGGCCTTTACAGGCGCTTGCGGCCGCCCACGTACAACGGCGCTCCCGAATGCCTCGTCAATGGAGGCCTCCAAGGCGTGCCACATATGGGTTAAGCGCATCGCCGAGCCGTCGCGAAGGGTTGCGATGGTCGTTCAACCGATTAACATTTAATTGAAAAAAAACCACCCATGGGGAGGGTTCATGGAAGAGAAAATCAAAGTGGGCATCAGTTCCTGTCTGTTGGGCAACAAAGTGCGCTGGAATGCCGGGCACCAACGTGATCGCTACCTGGTGGAGACGCTCGGTCGCTTTGTGGAATGGGTCCCGGTCTGTCCGGAAGTGGAAGTGGGCCTGGGCATCCCCAGGGAAACCCTGCGCCTGGTGGGCGATCCGGAAAATCCCCGCCTGATCACGACCAAGACGAAAGTCGATCATACCGATGCCATGCAGCAATGGGCCCGCGAGCGCCTGAAGGATCTGGCCAAGGAGAACTTGTGCGGATTCGTCTTCAAGTGTGACTCACCCAGCAGCGGCATGGTGCGGGTCAAGGTCTACAATGCCAAGGGACATCCGGAAAAAAAAGGTGTGGGCATATTCGCCCGGGCCTTTATGGATCAGTTCCCCCTGATTCCGGTGGAGGACGACGGGCGGTTGCACAACCCCGCGATCCGGGAAAACTTCATCGAGCAGGTGTTTTCCCTCAAGCGCTGGCGGGAGACGCGGGCGCGGCGCTCCTGCGTCGGTAATGTCGTCGATTTCCACACCCGCAACAAGCTGCTGCTCATGGCCCACAGCCCGAATCACCTGAAAGCCATGGGTCGACTGGTGGCCGGCGGCAAAGCCAAAGAGTGTCGACCGCTTTACCACGAATACGAGGTGTTGCTCCTGGAAGCCCTGCGCCTGAAGACGACGACGCGCAAGAATGTCAATGTGCTCCAGCATATGCTGGGGTATTTCAAGAAAGTCCTGTCGGCCGACGAAAAACAGGAGCTGATCGAGGTCATCAATCAGTACCACCGTCAATTGATACCGCTGGTGGTGCCGCTGACGCTGTTCCGCCATTTTGTGCGCAAGTACGATCAGCCCTACCTGCGCCAGCAGACGTATTTGAATCCGCATCCGGTGGAGCTGCAACTGCACAACCACGTCTAAGGTCCCGGCGCCGGCCCTCCGAGGGCCAGGGGGCGGTGCCGGGGCGGCTGCGATCTACGGCCTACGGGGTCACCTGATCCGGACCTCCGGCCTTGCAATCCGATTCCCGATTCCCGTTTGCCGGGGCGCAGGGTGGCTGGAATCGGTTTTTGCGGGCCCATCCATTTTTTGAGGAAAAAAACCATGCCAGATAAACCCATTCTGATGACGGGCGGTACCGGCTATGTGGGGGGGCGGCTGATCCCGCGGCTGCTGGAGGCCGGGTATCGCGTGCGGGCCATGGCGCGTTCCCCTGAGCGCCTTTACTGCCGTTCCTGGGGACGGCACCCGTCCCTGGACGTCGTTGCCGGGGATGCTCTGGACCGCGGGGCGTTTATCGAGGCGGGCCGCGGCTGCGGGGTGGCCTACTACCTGATTCATTCCATGAACGCCCAGAAAGGGCAGTTCGCCGCGGCCGACCGCACGGCGGCCGAGAACATGGTGGCGACCGCCGAAACCCACCGTCTGGAGCGCATCATCTACCTCGGCGGCCTGGGGGAGAAAAGCCATGAAGCCCTAAGCCGTCATCTCCAGTCCCGCCACGAGGTGGAGCAGATCCTCCAGGCCGGGAGCGTGCCGGTCACCAATTTACGGGCCGCCATGATTCTCGGGTCAGGCAGCGCCTCCTTCGAGATGCTGCGCTACCTGGTGGACCGGCTGCCGGTCATGATTACCCCGCGCTGGGTCCAGACCCCCTGCCAACCCATTTCGATCGGCAATGTGCTCGATTACCTGGAAGGCTGCCTCCGTGCACCGGCCACCATCGGGGAGACTTTCGATATCGGGGGACCGGACGTGGCCACCTATCGCGACCTGATTCATATTTATGCCCAGGAAGCCGGGCTGCCCAAACGGATTATTTTCCCGGTACCGGTGCTGACACCCTGGCTGAGCGCCAAATGGGTGCATCTGGTCACCCCCGTGCCGTCCTCCATTGCCCAGCCCCTGGCCGAGGGGCTGAGTATCCCCGTGGTCTGCGGCGACAACCGCATTCAGGCCCTGATTCCGGTAAAGCTCGACGGAAGCCGTGAGACCATCCGCCGGGCCTTGGAACGGCTGCGGCAGGAGCAGGTGGATACCTGCTGGTTCGATGGTGGGGGCGTCCTGCCGCCTGAATGGACCACCTGTGGCGATGCCGCCTATGCCGGCGGGACCGTCATGCGCGGCGGTCATCGCATCGTCCTGGAAGCTTCCGCGGAGGAGGTCTGGCAGACAATTCAGGAGATCGGCGGGCGCAACGGCTGGTATTTTGCACAGCCCCTGTGGCGCTTACGGGGCATGCTGGACCGCCTCGTGGGCGGCCCCGGGCTGCGTCGCGGTCGGCGCAATGCGGTGGATCTGCGCGTGGGCGACGGTCTTGATTTCTGGCGCGTGGTGGCCGTGGAGCGTCCCCAGCGCCTGCTGCTGCTGGCGGAAATGAAAGCCCCCGGTGATGCCTTGCTCGAATTCAGCATTCATCCGGAGGGCTCCGGCCGGGTGGCGGTGGACATGGTGGCCCGTTTTTTACCCCGCGGTCTGGCCGGTATCGCTTACTGGTACGCCCTGCTGCCGGCCCATCAATGGCTATTTGAAGGCATGTTGCGGCAGGTGGCCCGGCGATCCGGCAAAGCGGTGCTGGAAGGCCCGCACAAAATCGACGTCGAGGATCCGGTGGTCTGCCGGCTTTGACGTTGCCGGGCCCCTGCCGGCGGATGCCCGATCAACTTTAGAGACCACGACCGACAGCCGATGAAAACCCACTGCATCGAGCGCATCCAGCGTCTGCCAATCGGGCTCGACCAGGCTTGGGCCTTTTTTTCCAATCCGGCGAATCTGCCCCTGATTACGCCGCCCTGGTTGAATTTCACGATCACCAGCCGAGTCCCGGCCACCATCTATCCCGGTTTGATCTTGACCTATCGCCTATCTCCGGCGGCGGGGTTTGCCATCCCCTGGGTATCCGAAATTACGCACGCCCGGGCGCCGCGCTATTTCGTGGACGAACAGCGCAGCGGACCCTACCGCTTCTGGCACCATCAGCACCATCTGGCGGCCGCGCCGGGAGGCGTGCAAGTCATCGATACGGTGCACTACAGCCTGCCGCTGGGGATCTTTGGTTTAGCCCTCCATGCCCTCTGGGTGAAACGCAGACTGGACGAAATTTTTTCTTTTCGCTATCATGCCCTGGATCAGTTATTCCGGTAACACCCTTACATAACCCCATAGGAGGCTGTTTTGCTTATTCGTTGGATTGTAACACCCGCTATCATAGGCGCATTGCTGACCGGTGTCGGCTGGTGCCAGGAGGGGCCTGTCAGTGAGGCCACCCAGGAATGTCTCGATTGCCATGCCGTATTCCACCCCGGCATCGTGGAAGGGTGGCGCGCGGGGCGTCATGCGGTGGTCACCCCCCAGCAGGCCATGGCCGTCGAATATCCGGCCCGCAAGGTTTCCAGCACCGAGGTGCCCGAAGCGCTGCAGGACGTTGTCGTGGGGTGTGCCGAGTGCCACACCCTGCGGCCGGAGGCCCATGCCGACACCTTCGAGCACAACGGCTACGATGTGCATGTGGTCGTCAGCCCGGATGATTGCCGCACCTGCCACGCCACCGAGGCCGATCAATATTCACGCAACATTATGTCCCACGCCTATCGGAATCTGGCCGACAACGCGATTTACCAGCAACTGCAGCGCGCCATCCTGGGCACGCCCTCACTGGAGAACGGCGAAATCAAAATCGTTCCCGAAAACGCGGACACCAAGGCCGAGGCCTGCTACTACTGTCACGGAACCGTGCTCCAGGTCGTCGATACCGAGGTGCGGGACACGGATGCCGGTGAACTGGAATTTCCCGTGATTGCCGGATGGCCCAACCAGGGCTCCGGGCGCGTCAACCTGGACGGCAGCAAAGGGGCCTGCACCGCCTGTCACACCCGCCACACCTTTTCCATGGCCATGGCCCGCAAACCGCATACCTGCAAGGAGTGCCATGTGGGCCCGGACGTGCCGGCCTACAAAGTCTATACGGCCAGCAAGCACGGCAATATCTACTCTTCCAAACACCAGGATTGGGATTTCAAGCCCACCCCCTGGACCATCGGGGAGGATTTCACCGCCCCCACCTGCGCCGTCTGCCATATCAGCCTGCTGACCAATACCGAGGGCGAAATTGTCAACGAACGCTCCCACGAGATGAAAAACCGTTTGTCCTGGCGCATTTTCGGGCTGATTTACGCCCACCCCCAGCCCAAATCACCGGATGTGACCATCATTCGCAACAAGGACGGTTTGCCCCTGCCCACCGACTTCAACGGCGGCATGGCCAGCAAATTCCTGCTCTCTGAAGCGGAACGGGACGCCCACACCCTTACCATGCAGGCCACCTGCCTGGCCTGTCACGATTCGTCATGGGTCCAGGGGCACTGGCGGCGCTACAACAACACCATCCGCCAGACCAACGCGGCCACTTTGACCCTCACCGATATCATGAGCGAGGCCTGGACGCGGGGCTATGCCCGGGGGCTGGGACAGGGCGAAAACCCCTTCGATGAGGCCGTGGAACGTCGCTGGAGCGACGCCTGGCTGTTTTATGCCAACACGGTGCGATTTGCCTCCGCCATGGCCGGGGGGGGCGATTACGGGGTGTTTGCCGACGGCCGTTATCAGCTGACGCAAACCATCATGGAGCTGCATGAGTGGCTCGACCAGCGCCGCACACAGGAAAGCCTGGCCGCCGAACCTTGACGACCTGGCCAAAAACCGAATAATGGCGGTCAAGGATGGATATGCCGCCCTGCGCTAAATTCGCGTCCCGCAGGGCAATATTGTTCAAGCCCGACCCCATACCGCCGTATTCGACTTCAGCGGTCCCGCCCAAGGCCTGACGGCCTTGGGCATCACGCTTGGGGAGAGACTGAATGACGGTTCTGGACACCCGCCTGACCACGCTCAACGATCGTGAGGTTCGCAAGGGGCGTTATGTCCTCTATTGGATGCAGCAGTCCCAGCGGGCCGAATACAACGATGCGCTCAATGTCGCCATTCGGGAGGCCAATCGCAACGAACTGCCTTTGTTGGTGGGCTTTGGCCTGACGGATGCGTACCCGGACGCCAATCTGCGCCATTTTCAATTCATGCTGGAGGGGCTTCAGGATGTCGAGGCGGCATTGCGTCAAAAGGGTATCGGCATGGTGGTGCGGCTGGGCAGCCCCCCCGATGTGGCCCTGACCCTGGGGCATGATGCGGCGCTCATCGTTTGTGATACGGGTTACACCCGCCATCAGAAGGACTGGCGCCAAAAGGTGGCCCGGGAAGCCGATTGCCGCGTGCTGCAGGTGGAAAGCGACGCCGTCGTTCCCGTGGCGGTGGTTTCCGACAAGGCCGAGTATGCGGCGCGCACGATCCGCCCCCGCATCAATCGCCACCTTGAAGACTACCTGGTGCTGCCGCGTGCGCCGCGCCTCAAGCACCGGGGGGGCGATCTCCAAGTTCCCGGCCTGGAGCTGGCCGATGCCGCCCGGGTGCTGCGCCGGCTGGACATCGATCGCCGTGTAGCGCCGGTGGCCCCTTTTTTCAAAGGCGGCACCAAAGCGGCCAAGAAGCGCCTGCGTCGGTTCATCCAGCATCATCTGGCCCGTTACAACGATCATCGCAACCAACCCCAGACCGACGATATCTCACACATGAGCCCCTATCTGCACTTTGGTCACATTTCTCCGGTCTATCTGGCCCGCCGAATTCGCGACGCCCGGGAAGGGCAGGGGATCGATCGCGCGGCCTATCTGGAAGAACTGATCGTGCGCCGGGAACTGGCGATCAATTTCGTTCATTTTACGCCGGATTACGACCGCTATGCCTCGCTGCCCCCATGGGCGCGCAAAACCCTGGCCGAACACGCGGCGGACCCTCGTCCCCACTGCTACGACCGGGAAGAACTGGAAAATGCCAAGACCCACGACCCATACTGGAATGCCGCCATGCAGGAGATGCGCAGCACGGGCTTCATGCACAATTACATGCGCATGTACTGGGGCAAGAAGATCCTGGAATGGTCGGCCACGCCCGAAGAAGCCTTTGTTACGACCCTCACCCTGAACAACAAGTATTTTATCGATGGCCGGGATCCCAATTCCTATGCCGGGGTGGCCTGGGTCTTCGGCAAGCATGATCGGGCCTGGTTCGAGCGGTCCATCTTCGGCAAAATCCGTTACATGGCGGCCTCCGGTCTGGAACGCAAGTGCGACATCCGGGCCTATGTGGCCAAAGTCGAGCGACGAATCGCCAAGGCCGACGGCGCCCACTGAACACTGCTCGCAACCCCCATCGAGACCCAGCGGGGTCTCCCGAAGGGCGTGTGCGCAGGGGCTCATCAGGGCCTGGCGATGTGGGGTGGGACATGCGACGGCGCAACAAAGATCACCTGGGACCATGACCTCATCCGAAAAAAAGCCGACGCCCATTGAAAAAGCAGCAGAGGACCTCTTTCATTTCGCCATCGAGCGGGAGGATACGAAATGGCTGCTGGCGCGCCTGCCACCGGAGGCCGATGTTAAACCGGCCAGGGTGGAATACGAGCTGCAGATCCTGAAAATCATCAGCGTCGGCTGGAGCATTGCTTACTTTCTGGAAACCTGGCCCGAGAAGCAGGCCCTGGTGGAAATCTTTTGGCAGGCCGTGCGGGAATTCTCCCAGAGTTTGTCGACCACCACGGAGATGATGACCGGACAGGAAATGGACTATTTCCAGGTCTTGAAAGAACGTCTGGATAACTATCTGAAGGCCCTGCGCCGGCATCCGGATGCCAGCAACCCGGAGGCGGTGATCGGCCCGGAGTTCGCCCGCCATTGCGGGAACGAAAATGACCTGTTTGCCGCCTATACCGGGGGGCGCATGTTCAGCGGGGTGACCGGCCGGGTGCGCGAATATCTGGACGCGGCCAACCTGCAGGCGACGGCCAATCCTCCCTCTCCACGCCCTTGAAGATAGCCTATCCCCCCATCACGCCCCCCCGTTGACAACAAACAGCACTGATGCCAATCAGGCCCACGGGTTCCGTTACCATTGCGAAGGCTTGGCAATGGCGGCCTCGGCAGCAGAAAACCATTTTTTTGCAGGTTGCCGCCCCGTCAAGGCCGGCCCAATCCCGTTGTCGGCGGGCGGGTCGTGCGATCCCGAGTGGGGAGGGATCCAAGCGGTCGGAAATCCTCTCCAAGCCTCACGACATCGGGCTGAAAGCCACCCTTCAGGATGTCACCCAACGCAAGGGGCGTATTCCCCAAAGGAAGATTTGCGGCCGCCTGGGGACTGTGTCCCGCGGCTAGCTTGGCGACTCGCTGCGCTTCGTTAGCGGGGATGGCCATCGAAGAGCCATTGGCTCTTGGGGCTGATCAAAACAACCGACGCCGGTATCGTCCCTGGCGTAATGGGACTGGACGCTCGGGCGATG
>JASFFM010000183.1:0-8311 GCA_050124295.1 Desulfobacterales bacterium
CAGCGCATCGCCCGCTCAGCGGGCCACCATCCCGGCCATCCACATGGTCAGCGGGGCGCAGAAGGTCACGATCAAAAGATCGATCAGCAGGATGAGCAGGAAAGGGCCGATGCGCCAGGCAATCGCTCCCAATCGGTCGCCGGATATGCTCCCGGCCACGATCAGGCAAATACCCATGGGCGGGGTGAGCATGCCGATGGCCAGGTTGGTGACGACAATCATTCCGAGCTGCACCAGGCTGATCCCCAGCGCGGGCAGCATGGCCACGATCATGGGAACCAACAGGATCAGGGCGGCGGTGGTTTCCACAAAGGTGCCGGCCACCAGCAGAACCACGTTGATCAACAAGAGCAAAAGCACCCGATCGCTGGTCAGTGCCAGAAGCGCCCCGGCCAGGCGGGCGGGAAGTTCTTCGATAGCGGCAATCCAGCTGAAAATGGATGCGGCGGCGATAATGAACATCACGACCGAGGCCGTGACGGCGGCATCGATCAGAATCTTGGGCAGCTGCCGCCAGGTGATTTCCCGGTAGACCACCAGACTGACCACCAGCGCGTAGACAACCGCAATGGCGGCTGACTCGGTGGCGGTAAAGATGCCCAGCAGAATGCCCCCCAAAATGATCAGCGGAGCCCCCAAAGCCAGTAAGGCCTGGCGCAACGAGTACCACACTTGGCGTGCGGAGAAGGCTTGTGTGGCGCCATAACCGCGGCGTATCGAGATTACCGAGGAAACCGCGATCAGTGAGACGCCCACCAGAAGTCCGGGCAGGATGCCTCCGGCAAACAACTGGCCGATGGAAGCACCGGTCAGAAATCCGAAAATGATCATCGGTATGGATGGCGGAATGATAACGCCGATCGATCCCCCGGAGGCCAGAACGGCTGCCGAAAAATCGGAATCGTAGCCGGATTTCTTCATGGCCGGAATCAGGATCGCCCCTACGGCAGCGGCATCGGCAGCCGCCGAACCGGAGATCCCCGCAAAGAACATGGCCGATACGATGGTGACCGCCGCCAGGCCTCCGGGCAGCCAGCCCACCAGGGCATTGGCCAGATCGATGATCCGGCGGCTGATGCCGCCGGCCTCCATGAGGGCTCCGGCAAACATAAAGAGGGGGACTGCCAGCAGATGAAATGAATCCGTGCCGCCGAACATGCGCTGGGCCATGACCATCATGGGGAAATCGCCCTGGACCAGAATGCCCACCACCGATGCACCGCCAATGGCGATCGCGATGGGCGTGTTCAGGGCGAAGAGTACCAGCAGCCCGATCATCAAGGTGGCGGCCGTCACGAAATACGTCCCCGAAGTTCCGATCCGATAGCGGCCGCCGCGTGCAGCAGCAAAACGAGACCGCTAAGGGGCAGTACCAGCATGACCGTCCACTTGGGGATCTGCAGGGCGGGTGAGATCTGCAGCCGAACAAAAAAGGCGAACTGGGTGCCGTAAACCACGAGCACACCAAAGAAGGCCATGGCCACCAGATGGGCCGCAACGCTCATTGTCCGCTTTAGGCGGGACCCCGGTCGGGGCGAGAACAGATCAATGCGCGGGTGAGCGCCACGCCGATACGCCACCGTGGCACCCAGAAAGGTCAGCCAGACCAGGACATAACGGGCCAGTTCTTCGGACCAGAAAAGCGAATGGTTCAACACATAGCGGAAAAAGACCTGGGCCGCCACGACGCCAATCATCAAAAGGCCAAGCCCGGCCAAGGATCTCTCGATCAGGGCATTGGTACGCCGGCTGAGTCCGTCGATGTGGTCTATTAGGCTGCCTTCGGCCATTGTGCGGCACCCTCCCCGGACGGTCAGCGGGTCGCATTCAGGATCCGGCGCAGGAGATCATTTACTTTGGGATCGCTGTAGATTTGGTTGGAGAGGAAGGTCTCGAATTTGTCGCGAAAGGCGTCAAGTTCGGGGGCTTCTTCCACCTGCATGCCCTTTTCTTTTAGAAAGGCCAGTCGCGCGGCGTTCTTCTCCCGGTTGTCCCGGCGCTGGAAACGTGCGGCTTCACACATCGCTTCGCGAATCATGGTCTGCATGGAAGGGGTTAGACTTTGCCACCAATTCAGCGAAGCCACATCGATATGGGAAGAGTAGACGTGGCGTGTAAGCGTCATGTATTTCTGAATTTCGTAGAATTTGTACTCCTGCATCACCCACAGCGGGTTTTCCTGGCCGTCGATCACCCCTTGCTCCAATTCCGTGTAAATCGGCCAGGGCATCGGCGTTGGGTTGGCCCCCAGGGTCTGCCAGATCGTCTTCTGCAAGGGCGAAGCCATCACGCGGATTTTTAGGCCCTCGATGTCCCCTGGTACGCGCACGGCCCGCCGATTGTTGGTCAGGTTGCGGAATCCATTTTCCGAAAAGCACAGACCTTTGAAACCCTGGGCTTCCAGGGCCGTGAGGATTTCCTGGCCCAGCGGGCCATCCAGGATCTCATCGGCCTGGGCGTTGTCCTTGAACAGGAAAGGGTAGCTGATCACCCGCGTAATCGGATTGATGGTGTCAAAGGGTGCATCCGTTATGATGCCCATCTGAATCGTGTCGATCTGGATTTGCTGCAGCAGTTCCGTTTCGTTGCCCAGTGAAGCCGAGTGGTAGATTTTGACCCCGATATCGCCGGACGTTCGCTTCTCGATCAATTCTTTGAATTTTTCGGCCACGATATTTTGCGCCGACCCGGGCTTGGTCACCACCCCGAGCTTGATGGACATGGCACCGTAAGCCGCCAGCGGTGTTGCACAAAAGCATCCGATGAGCACCGACAACAAGAGTTTCTGCATGGTCGTTCCTCCGTTCAACCAGACACAGCCAATATGGCCGCCGCATGTGAGAATCTTGTAAGTATCCGCTAAACTTTGATTTTTAACGGATTCTCGGTAAAAAGTCCAACCAAATTACCGGCGGCAACCGCAAGCCAATTCCAGCCTTGGCCGTCAAGCGCCTCGAATCAACAATGCTGTTGACTAACGCTCGACAGGTGATGTAGATAATGTGATTTTGATCATTGGCGCCTCGAACGAGCCGCCAGCGGAGCGCACCTGGCGGATCCCATCATCCGTTGCCGCACCGATTGACAAACGGATAGCATATTTCCATGACACCGCTGCAATCCATCAAAGGGTTTAAAGATACGCTGCCTGGCGAGTCCGAGCTCTGGCAAACCATCGAAGAACAAGCCAAGGCGATCTTGCGCGATTTCGGCTTTCGAGAAATCCGTCTCCCCATGCTGGAGAAAACCGAACTTTTTGCACGCAGTATCGGTGAAAGCACCGATATCGTCGAAAAAGAAATGTACACCTTCCAGGACCGCGGCGGCGATCTGCTGACCATGCGGCCCGAGGCTACGGCAGGCATTGTGCGGGCTTACCTGCAGCATAAGCTCTATGCCCGGGAGGCGGTCCATAAATTCTACACCATCGGCCCCATGTTTCGCCGCGAACGACCGCAGAAGGGCCGCTACCGGCAATTCAGCCAGATCAACGCGGAGATCTTCGGAGTGGCCTCGGCGTATGCCGATGCCCAGTTGATTCTGATCCTTGTCCATCTCATGAACGCCCTGGGTGTGACCGATGCCACAGCGCACATCAACTCGCTGGGATGCCCCGAATGTCGACCGGCCTTTCGTAGCGCCTTGCATACATTTCTGGATGCCGTTGGCGACAGTCTCTGCCGCGACTGCCGCCGCCGGCGCGAGACCAATCCGTTGCGCGTTCTGGACTGCAAGGTTCCCGCCTGCCGCGAAGCCACCCAAGGCGCACCGGCCCTGGTGGATTATCTGTGCCCGGAGTGCCAGACCCATTTTGCCACCGTGCGCCAGGCGCTTGCCGACCAAGGCATCGCCTATACCATCGACGACCGTCTCGTGCGCGGGCTGGACTACTATATACGCACCACCTTCGAGATTCAGACCGGTGCCCTGGGCGCCCAGAATGCCATTGCCGGGGGGGGGCGCTACGACGGTCTGTCCCAGGCACTCGGCGGACCGGACATCCCGGCCACCGGCTTTGCTATCGGGCTGGACCGTCTGGCCGAGATCGTCGGCGCCCTCCGGAAGCCGGCACCGCCGACAATCGATCTGTTTATGGCCGCATTGGGTGAGAAAGCGCGCGCCATCGCCTTTCAATGGCTCTGCCAGCTGAACACCCGCGGTGTGGCGGCGGAGATGGAATTCAGAGACAAAAGCCTCAAGAGCCAGATGAAAAGAGCCCATAAGTTGGGCGCATCGCGCGTACTCATCATCGGCGCGCAGGAAATGCAGCAGGGCACCGCCACCCTGCGGGACATGTCCAGCAAAGAGCAGGTGAACATTTCGTTCGATAACCTGGCCGACAGCCTCATTAAGCGCATGCGTGAGGCCAAGGGCTAATTCGCTTTTTTCAGCCACGCGAAACGGTCTCCCAGGAGCATCATTGGGAATACAAGGAGACACTGCATTGACAGGGGATAGACTCGGTAACATGAGGCGCAGCCATCACTGCCAGGAGCTCACCGCAGCGGCCATCGGCCAGGAAGTTGTACTGATGGGATGGGTCCAGCGGCGTCGCGACCACGGCGGGGTCATTTTCGTTGATCTTCGCGACCGCGAAGGTCTGACGCAGGTGGTCTTCAATCCGGCCGTCAGTCAGGCTGTGCATGACAAAGCGCAGGCACTGCGCAATGAATTCGTTATCGCCGTGCGGGGGAAGGTGGCCCATCGTCCGGACGGCATGACCAACCGGCAGCTTTTTACCGGTGAGATCGAAGTTCTGGTAACCAAGCTGAAGATCCTTAACCCTGCCCGGACCCCTGCCTTCATGATCGAAGACGCAGTGGATGCTTCCGAGACCACCCGGCTGAAAAACCGTCATCTGGATCTACGCCGCTGCGCCCTGCAGAAAAATATCATTCTGCGCCACCGGGCCACGGCCAGTATTCGATCCTATCTGAACGCCAACGGGTTTCTGGACATTGAAACGCCGGTGCTTACCCGCAGCACACCGGAAGGCGCCCGGGATTACCTGGTGCCCAGCCGGGTCAACCCCGGGACCTTTTTTGCGCTGCCCCAGTCACCGCAGATTTTCAAACAACTGCTCATGATCGCCGGGTTCGACCGATACTACCAGATCGTCCGTTGCTTCCGAGACGAAGATCTGCGTGCGGATCGCCAGCCGGAATTCACCCAGGTGGATATGGAAATGTCCTTTGTTGGTGAAGACGATGTCATGGCCGCCAGCGAGGGGCTCATGGCAACCTTGTTTGGCGACACGGTCGGCGTCGAAATCCAGCCGCCATTCGAACGTCTCTCTTACACGGAAGCGATCCAGCGTTTTGGCCTGGACAAACCCGACCTGCGCTTCGGACTGGAGCTCAAGGAGATCTCCGACATCGTGGCCCGGTCGGGCTTCAAGGTATTTGCCGACGTGGTTAAGAATGGCGGCATCGTCAAAGCCATCAATGCCAAAGGCTGCAGCACGTTTTCGCGCAAGGAGATCGACGATCTGACCGAATATGTTTCGGTTTACCGCGCCAAAGGAATGGCCTGGATCAAGGTCAAAGAAGATGACTGGCAGTCGCCCATTGCCAAGTTCTTCTCCGATGATGAGAAAACAGCCCTGCGTGAACGCCTGGATATGGCCCCCGGTGATATCATTTTTTTCGTGGCCGACCAGCCCAAGATCGTCAATGAATCATTGGGACATCTGCGCAATCACCTGGGGCAGAAGCTGGGGCTCATCGATCAAAGCCTATTTCGGTTTGTCTGGATTACCCACTTTCCGATGATGGAATACGATGAAAACGAAAAACGCTACGAGGCGTTGCACCATCCGTTTACCGCACCGCTTGAAGACGAGGTGGATGACCTGGAATCCCGTCCCGAAGCGGTGCGCTCACGGGCCTACGATCTCGTACTGAACGGCACCGAAATCGGCGGGGGCAGCATCCGTATCCATCAGGCCGAGGTTCAAAAAGCGGTATTCCGGGCGCTGGGGCTTGCCGAAGAGGCTTATCAGGAAAAATTCGGATTTCTACTCTCGGCCCTTGAATCCGGCGCGCCGCCCCACGGCGGCATCGCCTTCGGCTTGGACCGTATTCTGGCCATGCTGTGCGGCAGCGATTCCATTCGCGACGTGATCGCCTTTCCCAAGACGCAAAAGGCCGCCTGTCTGATGACCAACGCCCCATCGGAAGCCGGTGCAAACCAGTTGGAGGAGCTTCACCTGCGAATCCGTAAATTGGATGTCCGTTAGGCGGGATCCCCCCAATTTTTGCTTGACAAGACCAGGCCCTTTGGATAATTCAAAGGCCTTTCAAATTAATCCCCAGTAGCTCAGTCGGCAGAGCAGATGGCTGTTAACCATCGGGTCCGCGGTTCGAGTCCGTGCTGGGGAGCCAACAACGAATGCAACCCTTTTCCTAACCGGTTGCTTAAGGAATAAAGCCCTGCATCCATGATGCGGGGCTTCGTTGTTATTAGGGCAGTGATTTCATAAAGTTACGTTTTTTTCCACATCCCCGGCGGCATTCTCCATTCTCCGCCGAACAGCCTGTTTCATGTCCAGCGCCGAATCGTTAACCTGGAATTCGCCTTTGGCCCCCGAAACAACCGCGGAATTCTCCGATTCTCCGTTTTTCAGAATTCCTTATTTAATCCCGCCATGGCATGATTGCACCAGGGTATGCGTGATTTGAGGAGCCGTGAAGCATTTTGACATCTAGGTCAGTCGATATCCATGGAGAAGGCCTTCGTCATGAGCTCTGAGAAACGCTTCAGCCCAGTCCCTTGTGGCGCTTTACGTTAAGGGCCTTCCATTGGAGAAGCGGCTGGCTGTAAATGCGCTGCTGAAGCGCCTTGTCAGGCGTGAGGACCGAGGCATTGATTTCCCCCTTTTCCAACAGCAAATCCAGAAATTCACGTTCCGGATCATTCAAGGGTAGCACCGCTTCCAGCCTTGCTTGGCATTCCTTTACAAGCCGTTTCCCATATTCGGCAGGCGGGCCCTGCTTTTCCATAAAGCGCCTGTTTAAGGTGGGAATGAGCAGCCTCGCCAATTCATCAGGATCAAAGTTTACATCTGAAATTGAAACCGTTCTCCAGTCCTTGCGGTTCATCCCGCCATGGACGACGAAAGCGATCCGGAGGCGATTTCGGTCGATCCCCTTCATCGTGAAAATTCGGTGACAATCGAACAAATCCCTTGCCTGACGGCGTGCCAGCAGGGCCGCGAGTTTGCCGGCGGCCAGCTCATGCACGTCGGGCAAAGCGATATCCCTGGCTTGAAAATCGCCGAGCACGTGGGAATCGGTGGGCTGAATCTCCCAGAGGGGCTGTCTGAACATGAAATTCAGATCCACTTCGAGATTGCCGTTTTGCCCGGTGTAGCTCTGGTAGCTCAAGCGCCACTTCCCCCCGGCATGTTCGGTCGGTACCCGTTTGGTGGTGAACCCCTCCCGGGAAAATACCGCCTGGGCCGCTTGTTCGACCTTGAGCCGGTCGGCCAGCATGGCCTCCCGCTCCAGCACCCCGACATAGTTGAGGTCGATGTCCACCGATAAACGGGGAAGATCGAAGACAAACAGGTTCAACGCCGTACCGCCCTTCAATACCCATTTGCCTTTAAGTATCGGGTGGCGGTTCAACTGGTCCAGAAGATTGAGCAGGTGGAGCACCTTTTCGATCATCTCCGCCCTGAATCCCGTGGATGCGGCGATGGGCAACACTTCCGACGGTGAGAAAATCACAGCACCTCCTCCCAGGATCTGTTCAATATCTCCTCCGGGATCATCAGGTTCCACTCCCCGACCCACCGGCAATTATTGCGTTTGCCGCGCACAAAATAGTGGGGGTGGCGTGGGCGCTGCCTTCGCAAAGGTTCCAGGTGGACATCCTCAACCATCAATACCTCTTTATGCTGCGCCAAAAAAAATCCCACCTTTGCGGCCGTGGTGGCATTTTCCAGTAAAAGGACATAGGCGATGACCTGATCCAGGTCGAAGAATTCGATTGATTCCAGGGAGCGCCATATCTCCTCCCAACTGCCGGTCAAGTCCGGCCGGTCCAGTACATCCACCAGGGTTCTCTCAAGGTTTGTGACCCTCAGGTCCACACCGGACCGGTTGCGCCGAATCACGCCGAATAACGCCTCACCCTTGGCCCGCAAGGCCGGCGGCACGGGAGCTCGTATGAATTCATGACCCTGAAACGTCAACGGCATGGATTGGCTTGCCGAGACATAGTGCAGCCTTGTATGGACCGAGTACGCCTTGCCGTGAAACGCCAGGGCGCAGTGGTAGGCGAGCACCGCGTCCGGGGTCAGCTTGGC
>JASFFM010000184.1:0-8255 GCA_050124295.1 Desulfobacterales bacterium
CGTCCCGATCACGGGTTTCACCCAAACGGCGCGGGTGCCCGCCCCGGGTGATATCATGAAGGGATTGATTCAATTCACGGATGCGGGCGATGACCTTTAAGGCCCGCTGATCCCGGGGGGTGCGCGCATAGACATCGGGTCCTTCCAGTGGAAGCAGCAATTCCGCTGTCAGGTGGCCATTGCGGTGTAGATTATATTCAAGACCATAGGGCAGCAGAATGGCCATGCAATTACCGTGGGGAACCCCGCAGACCGCCCCCGTGGCGTGGCCGATATTGTGCACCATGCCCACCATGGCATTGGAAAAAGCCATCCCGGCCAAGGTCGCGGCGACGGCCAAAGACAAGCGCCCCTCGCGGTTTTCAGGCGCCTTCATGACCGGCATGAGATGCCCGACGATGCGTTCGATGGCGGCAATGGCGCTGGCATCGCTCAAAGGGTTCTTCGCCAGGCAAGTGTAAGCCTCCATCGCATGCGTGAGGGCATCCATGGCCGTGGCGGCCGTTATGGTGGGCGGGAGGGTTAAGGTCATACGCGAATCCAGGACGGCCGCATCCGGCTGCAGGAAATAGCTGACAAACGGCATCTTCTGGTGTCGGGCATGATCCTTGATGACGGCCACCAGGGTCGTTTCGGAACCGGTCCCGGCCGTGGTGGGAATGGCGATCAAAGGCTTGAGCCGACGCTTCAATCGTCCCGCCCCGCTGAAGGCCAGCAAATCGTCCGTTTCTTCCGAGACCATGATGTTGGCGCCCTTGGCCGTATCCAGGACCGAACCGCCACCGACTGCAATCAAGGCGTCGCATCCCTTTTGACGGTAGGCCTCGGCAATACGCCGCACGGCTTCCAGCGAAGAATCAGGCGGCACGTCATCCTCGATGCCACCGATGGTGATCCTGTCACCCATGGCGCGGGTCACGATGTCCACCAAGCCCGCCCCGGAAACGCCGCGATCCGTGACAATCAAGGGACGAGCGGCCTGCAACCGGGCGAGCAATGCGGGAATACCTTCCAGCACGTCATGACCCGCGACGACCTTTACCTGACAGCAATATTCATAATATCCCGGTAGATGCAGCATCGTAAAACAGACTCCTTCATTGATGGTCGGTCATCAGGCGAAAGGGCGTCCAGCCCAGGCATGCGCAAGGATGGTTTCGTAAACCACCGGATCGCTCGCCATCGCTTGTGCGGCCACCCGCCCGGCGGCCTTTTTCATTTCGGCCGGCGTGAGCCCCGTATCCTGCAAGGTGCGGTAAATCCGGCCGTCCGTCTTCTCAAATAGCTGGTTCATGAGGTCGCGCAGCAGATAGAGCGCCGCTGCACCACGCTGGCCTTCAGGGGTACGGGTATAGCGATCGATGCCCCCGAGCAGGCCCAACAGAGCATCGGCATCGAGGGCACCCTTTGCGGCGCGGTGTTCCAAAAGGTAAGAAAGAACAATGCCCGTGGCTTGGGCCGCGGATACCCGACCGCTTTCGGCCACCGCCGCGCCGAGCTGACAGGCATCTCCCGGGCGATGCGATCCCAGGGCGCAGCCGCCCAGGGCGGCGGCATGCGCGACGGTCAGGTTTAGACGATCGTGGGGATGGCCGCGACCGGCCAATTGATGGAGCGCCGAAGCGGCCAAACGGGCCGCCGTGCGGGCATAAACGGAGGTCATCGGGTTGCCGTCCGCCCTGAAAAACGCCTCCACTGCGTGGGTTAAGGCCATCAGCGTCGTTTCCGTCATCACCTCCTCATCAGGCTGACCGCAGGCGCGGAAATCGACAAAGACCAGTTGCGGCATCAGGTTGACCGATCGCAGGGAGACCTCACGGCTGCGCAAGTGACCCGAAACCTCGAAGCCGTCGGCGGACGCCGAGGGAATCAGGGCCAGTGGTTTGGAGATGCGCGGAACTTGCTGCTCGCCGGTAAAGGGCAGCAGGGTCTCCTGGCCGGTGGAGACCACAAGATTGAGCCATTTGGCGGCGTCGGCGCAGGGCCCCTGGCCTACAGCCACGATGGCATCGCAGTCCTTATCCCGGTAGATGGCCGCCAATTGCGAAACCACCGCGTCCATCGGGTCAAAGACCACATCTTCCACCACACCCAGTGTCATTTGCGTATCCCGGAAGGCGTTCAAAACAGGCGTCAAACGTTTCTCGGCCCCGGCGGGTGCGTCTCCGATCACGAGGGGCTTGGTTGCATCCAAGGCATGCAACTCGAATGGCAGATGTTCAAGCGCCCGGTCCCCATAGTGGATTTTGACAGGACATTCGAACTCGAAAGCGTCGCAAATGGGCATGGGTGTCTTCCTGGGTTATAATTGGATGATGACTCAATAGCCGATGATCGTTCGCAGGTAAATTCGCACCCGATTGATCAATTTGCGTCCCAGCGGCCAGCGGGGATAGCGTTTCACAGCCAGCTTGGCGATCACTTTGGGCAGCAGGTAGACCTGCACGATATCCAGGATACGAACCACCGTGCAGGCATTGGCAACCTCGCCATCCACGATCAGCCGATCGCGGGCGGTGGCCACCGGGGTATTCTCACGGAAGGTGAAGGTCAGCATCCCGGCCTCCAGATGTTTGAAGGCCAGGGTCAGGTCGACCGGCTGGGCCGTGATCGCCCCGCCCAGATAACGGGCCCTGTGGGCACCGATCTTCTGGACGACCAGATAGGGGCCTGCCGGCAGGATCCCCAGGGCAAAGGTGAATTGGTCTGGCAAGGTCTCGATCTCCCGCCGAACACGCTCATCCACCCGTGAGGCGGCCTGGACGGCCCGGCCCATAAACCACAGGATGATACGCAGATACGCCCGTTTCAGAAAACTTCGGCCGGGGACCATCTCACGATAAGCGAGTTCCATGGGGTAACCCTATCCTTCCGTATCCATTTGGCACGGGTCCTCTCGGGGGGCAGGCGGACAAATCAGGCCGCCACCATGCGGATCGCCGCAACCGGACAATGCGCCGCACACAGCCCGCAGTGCGTGCACAAGGTCGCATCCCCCAAAAAGGGATAGCCGTGGGGATCCTTGGCCGTGCCCGTGCGTTCGACACCGATGCAGCTGACGGGGCAGTCGTCGACACAAATCTTGCAGGCCATGCATTTTTTACGCTTGAATGTCGGGATCAGACGTTTCGCGGTGGTCATTTTGAGACCCTCCTGCCCTCATGGTCACGGCGGCCCCTATTCATTGATCGCACGCTCCGGATTGGCGAGCAGTGCGGCGGCGGTATCGGCAGGCGGTTGGCCGCTGGCGGGGTCCCAGCCGAACTGCTGCCAGTAATCCGCGATCATTTTTTGGATGTCGACCCGACGTCCCTTGTTGGCGCCGGCGGACAGGGCCGGCTGCCCCATGGCGCGGGAGCCGGGTATGAAATCCCGCGGGGTGATACCGTGCTTGATGTTAAAGGCCTGGCGCAATGTCTGGACCGACCCGCCGATGGCCAGATAATCTTCCGGCGTCTTGTGCCAGCCCGTGGCCGCATTGAGCCAGTCAAACAGGGGCAACCGATCCGCTCCCAGGAAGGCGCCGAATAGACAGGTGCCGGTACCGTTGAGGACGTTCATGTACTTGCTGCAGGCCGCACTGCGGATGGCTTTGTCCTCGTCGGCGATGTATTTGCGGCCCTTGAAATAAAATGTCGCCGGCCGGGGAAGCGATTTGACCTTCTTCCACAAGCGATACATTTCGTAGTACATCTGGGCGCCGACTGTGTGCTTGCCCGGGCTGGGCTCCACCGCATAATGCACGGCATAGCCCGGATCGCAGCGTCCGTCATGCATGGGCAGCTCCTGCCCGCCGGCATGGATGGCATAGTGGTGGGCGTCCCGGCCGATCCTGCGGGCCGCCGCCCGGACCCCGTCGGCGAGTAAATCGCCCAGTCCTTCACGACGGATCATTTGCTCGATCAGGTCCACGATGGCGCCGGTGTCACCCCAGCGCAGGGTCCGCCCTTGGTTATCCGCCTCGGTCAGCAGGCCTTTTTCGAAACATTCGATGGCAAAGGCCACGGTGGCCCCGGCGGAGATCGAATCCATGCCGGCGCGATTGAGCAACTCGTTCAGATAAAAAATACTCTCGACGTCCTCATTGAGACACAGGCCTCCCAGGGCGAGCACGGTTTCGTATTCAGGTTTGTGGGTTTGGTTGAATTTGCCGCTGGTCGTGCAGATACCGCCGCAACCGATGGGACAGGCATAACAGTGATATTTGACGACCTCACACTGGCGGAACACGTCCGGATTGAGGCCCTGGGAGCGTTTGGTATCGAAATCGATATGGGTTCCCTTCCAGTTTTTGATGGGCGAGTCCCCCATCTCCACCGACATTTGATTCATGGAGGTGGTGCCCCACTTGCTGAGCATCAGTTTGTACAACATGCCGTCCATGGCCATTTGGGTCGGCAGCATGCGCATGAGGGCCCCAATTTTGCCCAGCATGCCCCCCGATACGAAGGGGATCTGGAAGGTGGCCCAGCGGTTGCACTTGCGGCTCAGGTCATGGATGGCCTCCCGGTCGTGGGGTTTGATCCGGCGGGTGCCCCTCAAAACGAGGGCTTTTAGCTTTTTGGCCCCCATCACGGCCCCCAGACCAGAGCGGGCCGCAATACGCCCCTTGTCCGTGCAGATGCCCGATATCAGCGATCGCTTTTCACCGGCCGGGCCGATACAGGCCACGCGGGGCCGTTTCTTGCGCTGGCAGCGCCGGGTCAGGACCGTTTCGGTTTCCACCGCATCCAGGCCCCACAGATCATCGGCGGGGTGAATTCGAGCCTTCCCGTTGCTGATCTCGAGATAAACAGGCGTGTCGCTGGCTCCCTGGATGAAAATGCCGTCATAGCCGCAGCGCTTGATGGCCGGCGCCAGCATGCCGCCGCAATTGGCATCCCCCCAGCCGCCGGTCAGCGGCGATTTGGCGACCACCGTCCAGCGCCCCGTGAACAGGCTGCCGGTACCCGTTAGGATGCCGGCCATAAAACCCAATATATTCTCGGGGCCCAGGGGATCCGCCTGGGCGGGCATATCCCGGTAAAGGATATAGGCGCCCAGCCCCATGCCGGCCAAAAAGCGTTCATAAACCCAATCGGCCACGACCTCTTCCCGGCATTCCGCGGTACTGAGGTTGATCTTCAAGATCTTGCCCGTATAGCCTTTGCCCATTCTTGCTCCCGTGCGGCCATGATGCCGGGATCATGGCTGTAAACAGACCCCCGCCGTTGAATCCAATTGAATATCTGTTGACACACCCTCAGCGTCCTGTCAACAAGTTTATTCAGCCAATTGGCTGATAAAATAATGTTGTATTTATTGCATAAAAACATTATGTAGATTGAATCGGTGATGAATCGGGGACCAGTCCCCGAAGGCCGTCCGCAACCATCCAGGCCGTCGGTTGCGACGCGGCAGGCCGACCCCAACCCGGCCCCGAGGAACGCCAGGTTCCTGCCCTGCCGCTACAAAGATTAGAACGGTTGGCATGAAGCCGGACGAATCAACGCGGCCCGGCTGCCGGGTCTGGGATGATCCTCGCGGGAGCCAGGCGTTACCCGCCCTATCGAAGACCCATGGGAATCAAGAATGGACACCCGCAAACGACGCCAGCGCCAATCCAATCGCAAAGCACGGATCATCGCGGCGGCCAGTCGCCTGGTGGTACAAAAAGGGCTGGAGGATCTCAGTCTGACGGCCATTGCCAAGGCTGCCGGGATTAGCAAGGGAACCCTCTATTATTATTATCCCAGCAAAGATGACCTCGTTTTCGATATTGCCGAAAAACATGTGCGCGATATCACGGATTTCCTTTTTGAAATAATCGATAGCGGCGGTCCGCCCGCCGAGCCGTTAGAACTGATACGGCTGTTGTTTCGCAAGCACCAGAACAACCGCATCCGCATGCGGCTGCATCTCAATCTCGTTTGCCAGGCCATGAACGGCAACGACGACCTCAAAGCGCGCTACCAGGAAATCTATGCCTACTGGCACAGCCGGGCGCTGGATGCCCTTGAGCGCCTATATCCCGCCGACAGCGACCAGGATACCCTGGCCCACCTCTTGATCACCACGATCGACGGCCTGAATGTGCAGACCATGCTGGGGATGCAAACCCTGTCGGTGGAGGCCCTGGCCCGGTATTTAGCCCCCCCGGCTTCGCCTTGAGCGCCCTCCCTTGCGCAGCATTCCCTGCCCTTCATGATCTGCATCACATCGCATCGATCAACGCTTTTTCATCTTTCGTGAACGCCGACGGGTCAAACAGGTCCGTCCATGATTTGATCCAAACAGCGCAGGGATGCCAGCAGCGGTGTGAAGGCGAACACTTCCAGGGTGACGCTACCGGTAAATTGCCTCAGCCAAATCCTTAGCGGCTCCCGATAGCCGGCCGGCAAATCGGTTAAGGGACCATGGTCCTTACCGTTGCGGATACCGTGCAGATGCCCGATCACGATGCGGTGACCATGTTGCCCCAAAAAGGCCCCCAGGTCTTCCCCCTGAAGTCCCAGATGCCCCGTATCCATGCAGACGCCGAGATCAAACTGCTCCACCAGAGGATCGAGCCAGGCGAAGGGAAACATGAGGTTTTCAAGCGCCAGGCGCCGCCCCGGCACCCCGGAGGCGAGAATTTCCCCGAGACTCTCCGCAGCAATGGCCTGCCAGGCCGTTAGCCGACCCGGCTGGTCGATATCCGCCGGCGGCGTGAGATGCAGGGTATACACGGAAGGGTTCAAGGGTGCCAGAAGGGTGATCAAATCGCGCAAAACACGGCCGGCTTTGCTGCGCCAGGGACGGTCCGGGTGGGTCAGATCAAGATCGGTGGGCAGGTGGATATTGTAGGTGAGCCCATGTTCGGCGCCCTTCGCGGCAAGCGCTTCCACCAGCCGTCCGTTGGGCCGGACGGACGGACGGCTTTCGAACATCAGGAGCTCGATCTCGTCCACATGGGGCCCCAGGCGGTCCACATTTTCGATATAGCCCGCCGGGTAGATGAAGGACGTCGTGCCGGTGCGGAAGGGATAGCGTTTTTTCCATGAGCGCGGCAGCATCGGAGTTCGGGGCATGGCCGACCTTTCATCAAGATGGGAGCAACCCCTGACAGACAACCCAGGGCAGCGCCCAGAACCAGAGCAGCGCCCAGACAGCGGAGAGCAGCATCAGATCCCGGGCGCGGGCAATATCCGTCGTCCCCGCCGGTCCGTATTCGGCCCCCAGCCAGGGTTTGTTCACCGTCCGGCCATGATAGCGGCCGGGTCCGCCCAAACGGATGGCCAACGCTCCGGCAAAGGCGGCCTCCGGCAGCCCGGCATTCGGACTGGTGTGTTTGCCCCCGTCCCGCCGGGCTAGAAGCAGGGTCGCGCGCCAGCGACCGTTGAGCATGCCTGCGGCCAAGCCCACGAGGGGCACGGTCAATCGCGCCGGCAGCCAGTTGGCCGCATCGTCCATGCGCGCCGCCGCCATTCCGAATTCCCGGTAGCGCGCGTTTTTACAGCCGACCATAGAATCCAGGGTATTGATCATTTTATAGGCCATCGCCAGAGGCCCCCCACCGATTACGGCATAAACAAGCGGCGCGATGACCCCGTCCACCAAATTTTCGGCCACGGTTTCCACTGTGGCGCGGCAGACGCCGGCCCGATCCAGGCCTTCTGTTTCACGGCCCACGATCATGGACAGGCTGCGCCGCGCCGATGACAAATCCCGGTGGTGCAGGTCGTTTTCGACCTTTTGGGCGGCATCGTGCAGGGAACGGGTGGCCAGGCAAAAATAAATCATCAGCAGTTCCAAGAGGCTGCCGAGCCAGGGGTCGAGCCCGTGGGCCAGATGCAGGAGCAGGAAAGCCAGCCCCCAGGTTGCCAGCACCATGACGATCGCAAAGGCCAGGCCGCCACGAATCAGATTCCGGGTGCGGAAAACAGGTTCCCAGTGTGTAATGGCCCGCCCCATCCAGCGGACGGGATGCGGCAGGAAGCGCGGATCGCCGCCGAACAGATCCATGATAAAGGCCAGCAGAACCGTCAGGGATAGGATCAGGGAAGCGTTTTCTGTCATCATCTTCAATCAACCCCATGACCCTAATAAGGGGCCACTTTCGCCCGGGGTTCCTCAGTCGTTCAGCAGCCCTTCCAAAGCGGCGGCGCAGCGTCGATTCGTTTCCCGATCCTGCAGCGAAATCCGGATAAAGCGATCCGACAACCCTTCGAAGTTGGCACAGTCGCGGACCAGGATTTTTTTCCGCGCCAGTTGACGGACGAGGGTTTCCGAACGAT
>JASFFM010000185.1:0-8234 GCA_050124295.1 Desulfobacterales bacterium
GGCATCGTTCAACATCAGGTCGAAGTCTTTCAACCCAGAGGCGGCCCGTGTCTTGAGGGGGCCCGGAGATATGGCGTGCACCCGGATTTTAGCGGGGCCCAGCTCAAAGGCCAGGTAGCGGCAGATTGCCTCCAGGGCCGCCTTGACCGGTCCCATCACGTTATAGTTGGGAACCACTTTCTGTGCGCCCCGGTAGCTCATGGCGAACATGGTGCCGCCCTCTTTCATCAGCGGCGCCGCCAGGCGTGCCATACGAATGAAGGAGTGACAGGAAATGTCCATGGCGGTTGAAAATCCTTCAGCCGAACAGTTCAACAAGCCACCCTGCAAATCCGCTTTGGGGGCAAAGGCAATGGAGTGCACCAGGATGTCCAATTGACCCCACGCACTGGTGATACGGTCGAAAACAGCCTCCATCTCACCGGGTTTGGCAGCATCCATGGGCATGAAAATCGGCGCCTCCAGTTCGTCGGCCAGAGGTGCCACAAAGGGTTTGGCTTTGTCATTGAGAAAGGTGATCGCCAACTCGGCGCCAATTTCGCGAAAGGCTTTGGCACATCCATAGGCAATCGATTGATCATTGGCGATGCCCACCACCAGTGCCTTTTTGTTTTCAAGCGCTTGACGCGGAACTTCTGGCTTCATTTCTTTCTCCTTGAGGCGATTGATTTTCATCCAGGTGACGCCGGGTATGATGCGCAATCATCAACTCTTCGTTTGTAGGAATAACCCACACCGCCACCCGGCTGGTGGCGGTGCTGATGCGGCCCATGCCTTGCGCGTTGGCCGCCGCATCGATCTCAACACCCAGCCATTGGGCATCGCGGCAGACACGGCGCCGGATAAGTGGCGCGTTCGCGCCGATTCCGGCGGTGAAAACGATGGCATCCAATCCGTCCAGCGCCGCCGCCAGCGAACCGAGCTCGCGACGGATTCGGTAACAGAAGAGCGCCACGGCAAGTTGGGCCCCTGGATCATCGCTGTTGATCAGGGTGCGCATGTCGCTGGAAACACCGGATACGCCTAATAGTCCCGATTGTTTGTAAAGCAGGTTTTCAACATCGCGTGTATCCATATTGTGCTGATCCATCAGGTAGAGAATCACCCCTGGATCGAGGCAGCCGCTGCGCGTTCCCATGGGCAGCCCCTCCACCGCCGTAAAGCCCATGGTGCTGGCAATGCTGCGTCCATCTTGGATGGCGCACATACTGGCACCATTGCCCAAGTGCAGCACAATGGTTCTGCCGCTGGCGGCCGTGGGGTCGAGCTCAGTCAGTCGGGATGCAATGTATTCATAGGACAAACCGTGAAATCCGTAGCGCATGATACCCGCTTCCCGCAGGTCGGCCGGCAGCGCGAACATCTGGGCCACATCTGGCTGGGTGCGGTGGAAAGAGGTATCAAAGCACGCCACCTGTGGCAGCTCGGGTGTCCGGGCCAAGGCCGTACGGATGGGGGTGAGGTTGTGCGGCTGGTGAAGGGGCGCCAGGGGAACAAAGGTTTCCAGAACCTCGAGCACCTGATTATCCACCCGAACAGGCCCGGTGTAGATGGAACCGCCGTGCACCACCCGGTGCCCTATCCCGATCAGTCGATCTGCCGAAACGTGTGCTTGCAAATAGTCGATCAGATGGTCAAGGGCTTCTTCATGGCCCAGTTTGAGATTCTGCGGCCAGGTTTTTTCGGCCCGGAGGGTGTTGTCGGGCGCCTTGGAAACGAGTCGTGCCGCGGCATAGAGTCCTTCAATCTGGCCGCGCAGGTCCGGCTCAAGCGTCTGGCCCTGCTCGAGAAACAGGGAAAATTTAATGCTCGAGGAGCCCGCGTTGAGCACCAAAATGGCATCGCGCATCGCCGTTCCTTTCTGCACAGTTGATTGCCTGTTGATCAGCCCGAATATTTTATGACCATCGTGATGCCGACTTGCTTGGATGCATTGGTTCCCTGTCTTAACGGAAGGTTGCCCTAAATGAGTCCGCTAACCCTTGGTGAGCGGCGCCTATCAGAGCACAACGCATACCATTTCACCCGGCGGGCAAGCCTGAGACATCCCTTTGCGGCGTGATCGGGCGCTTGCGGTCGCATACCCACCGCGGCGATCCGCAAGGCCTTGCACGGGAGGCCGCCGGCGCTTAACATATCCGGGCCAGGATTTCAATTCGCTGCCAGCCAGATCGATACGCAAGGTATTTTCCCTATTGAAGTGCATCCGCAGCGTCTCTGGTCTCAGCCCCGGTTGGCCGCAAGCGCCGTGTCGAAGCCCTTGCGAATCAGCGATCGAGCTCGCTTAGGGCTGAACGACCAAGTCCAGCGCCGACTGCCATCGCGATCCGAGCGGGGAGGTCGTATCGTCCCGTTCATCCGTTTGGGCCATTGCCGCACCGACATCGAAGACTGTTATCGGTATAGCGACCGTGATCTTCTGAGCTTAACCATTCCTTAGATTGAATTTTTGATGCCCTGCCTGTTTTTCTGACCCCATGCCGGTCATGCCATTTCATCAACGCGACAAAGAGACAGATCGCCAGAGAGGCGCCCATGATCAACAGCCGGGTCATTGCCACAAGCGGGGCGGCACCCAAGATCCGGTTCATGAATCCGGCATGGGATAAGATGCCTTGCAGTACCGCCATCAGGCCAACGCCGCCCGGAAGCCGCATGTTGGAGAACAGGCCGATGTCCTCCAGCGTGTTGCGGAGACCGCGCACGTTCAACAGATAAACCATTTCGCCGAAAAAAATGGCGTTGATGGCGGCAGTCTGGGCCACCGCCAAATCGGCCGAGCGCAGCATGATTCGTTCGTAGACGCTAAAACCGAAGAAGATCGGCAACGGGCTGAATGCCTGAATTTTTAAGCATGAAAAGGGGGCCTGTAAAGGGGTTCATACAGGGGGCAAGCCTACATTTGACCTCTTCTCAGGAGGTCGGCGGTTCGAGCATTCTATTTTTATTCATTGAATGACCTTGCGGATTGTTCGGTTTTGGCTTTTCGATTGGAACGATGCTGCTCACCGTGCTGTAGGACTTGATCAACAACGAGGGCCGTGGCCAAATGTAGGCCTGACCCCTTTTAAAGCCCTCTCGAAGAGGCTGAAGCCAGACCTTGCGGCCAGCATAGACCTGCCGGTTCTCAGGCCATACCCGCTCGATTTCCATCCTGAGGGCGGTGTCTCGTTTGGCGCGTGGTGAAAGTCGCGAGGCATCGACCTGACGAACCTTCTGCGCATCGTGCGTTGGCAAGGCGGGCAGCACGGTATAAATCGGCGCGACCCCGAGGGCGTCCCTGTGATCATCGTTGAAGGCCGTCACCGCTTGGGGCGGCGCACGCGCGCCCCCTGGGCGAAATATGGGAACGCCTTGCGCAGGATCATATTGGCGCAACGAAGTTCACGGTTCTCCCGTTCAAGCGCCTTGGTCCTGGCGCCTCATCACACGACACACCTGCGCGTTGCCCAGAATCGACTTCGGCACGACGGTGCAACTGATGTTACGCGCAGTTGAAACCATCGCCCGCCACCGGGAGGGATCCTCGCGTTGGTGCTCGAAAACCATCCGGACGGTGCGTTCG
This sequence comes from Desulfobacterales bacterium, assembly GCA_050124295.1. Taxonomy (GTDB): domain Bacteria; phylum Desulfobacterota; class Desulfobacteria; order Desulfobacterales; family UBA5852; genus JABZFP01. The sequence goes on from JASFFM010000185.1 coordinate 3,566, forward strand.
GGGACCTCTGGGGAATATGGGATTGATTTTGACAGGATGCCACCCTCTCAAGCTGTGGCGCCTTCGTCAAACCCGGGGCGGTTCCTACCGCATTGAAAAATGACCCCATGCCATCGCAAACGACCCCGCTTACCCTTGACCACAACCAGTAGGCCTGACCGCATGCAGGCGAATATCGTGGTGTCGGCAATCAGCCTATTGCTTGATTCTGATTGGGTTATTACGAATAGACGCGATGAATTACGGCTGGCTCTATCTCATAACCCACACCAACATCTTGTATCTATCTCCAAGACGTGCTAAGGGTGAGCCGATTCTTTATAAGGCACCCCGTATCGATGTTTGTCCACTCAGACTGCTCACGATTGACAGATAGGTGAATTGAGGTCGACTTAAAAAGACCAACCCGATGGTAGGCGATTGCAAGGCCTGGGTATACGACAAGAACGCTGTAAGGCAAATTTGAAATAGCGCCATCTGAACCTATTGTAATATGAGTGAGATGCTGAACCTGTTCACCAAGAATTTTGTTCAGCGAGACCGTGAACCCCTTCGAAAAGAAAGGACTGATTATGGATGTAAAGCACTACTGTAATGCAATGAAGGCTGAAGTTTCGGCATGGAAAGAGAAGCTGGAGGCGATGAAGAAGACGGCGGACGGACTTGGGTCCGAACAAAAAGAAAAAGTTCTTCCGCTGATCGGGCAGCTCGAGCAGGAGGTCGTTACCGCCCAATTGAGGGTGGATCAGCTCGAGAACGAGTGCCCTTCCGACTGGTCACCCATCAAAAACGAACTCGACGAGCTTTTTGGAACGGTTGGGAGCAAAATCACCCATCAGTTCCAGGAAATGTCTTCCCGAGAAGCGTTCTGGTAGAAACGAGCCGGGGGGCGCGCCTGTGCCCCCCGCCCACAAGCTTGGAAGTGCGGCAAGTGCCAGACAAAGCGCTCGCCCGGGCTCGAAACGGCTCGAAACGAATTGCCCGTCTGCTCGCTCGCCGATAAAGCTAAGCTTGATGATCCCTCGGGCACCATCGTGTTGCTCTGGCCTGTGCCCGACCATACGCTTTTGCACATCACGGTAATTCAGAACTGACCGACCTACCCGCCACCATAAACCCTTCATAATCGTTAAATGTCGACTTGACCCCTTTGGTCCACAATCCGCGCGACAAACCATAGACGTCGCCTGACACCCTCCAGGCGTGCTGAAAAGCAAGTCCACATCTCCTAGCGCTTGGCGTTTGCCCAGTTCCGCGCCGATGCGAACAGCTGCGGGTATTCCAGGATGAAGCTGCGCAGGAGCCTGCGCAGGACGTCGTAGGAGAAGAACTTCGTCCCCAAAGCGTAGTTGTCTGCGGTAATCTTTCGGCGGTAGTTCTCGTCCTGCATCATTTCACGCGTCTTTTCAACCGCCCCTCGCGTCACGTATCCCCCAATCTCGGCCACGGAAAACCCGATGGGCTTGATGTCCGTCAAATAAATTGAATAGGCGTTGACCAGGATCGGCTTCCGAAAGTATATCGCCTCCAGAAAGGCGTTTCCGAACCCCTCGAATGTCGACGGGTAGGTCACCAGGTCGGCATGGGGGTAGATGTCGGTCAAGGTGTAGATCTTACGCCCGTCCGGGGTCGTGCCGCGGTCGTCGTTGATGATCGCCGAGGCGAGCACCAGATCGACCTTCATAAGGGCGGCGTACTCCTCTATACGCTGCTGGTAGTCGAACCCCTCGTCGCCGGATGCGTGGGAGATGACCAGCTTAGCCTTCATCTTGAGGCGATGGATCAGCTCGATGGCGTGCTCGATGCCCTTGCGCTGGACGATGCGGGTCGGTTGCAGCACCAGCAGTTCGTCGTCGGCGATCCCGAGGACCTGCCGGACATCGGCTGCGTAGTCGTCGGGCGGCGGGGGGGGGTTTTCGAAATCCATCACGTTGGGGATGATGCGGGCCGAAATGCCCGTTCGCAGGCTGAGCTGTTCGTCGGCGAACGAGTTGATGACCACATGGCGGATGGACGGCAGTATCGGCGGGAAGGCCATGTGCAGGTAGTCGGACACCGCGTTTACCGCGAACCGGTCGCGCTCCCAGTAAAAGTCGTGGTGGTGGGCCACCGTGGGCATATTGGTCTCGGCGATCACTTCGGTGACGGCCACCCCCAGGGGGATGTTGACCGGTATGGTCAGCGCGTTTTCCACGACCATCAGGCCGATGTCGTACTTTTCCAAAAACATGTAGAGGGCCGTTTTCAGAATGTGCTTGATCTCCTGGATTTTGCTGGTCACGGCGCGCGCGCGACGACGCGCCCCGAAACAGGCGGCGTTTATATCCAGGATCTCGGGATGCTGAAAATGGGCCAGCGGCTCGAGGAAGCAAACCTCCGGGTCGCGGTCCAGTTCACCGGCGAAATAATAGCAGCAAAAACCCTCCGCCTCGAGCACCTTGACCCATTTTTCGGTCTCCAGCGACACCCCGTCGGTACCGGCAAAACGGGTGGAAATAAAACCGACGTTGCGGATTCGAGTCCTGTTGATCGTCATGCGTCACCTCCCTGGCGGCGGACTGAAATATCGTCGCAAGGCTCAAATAGCTTGCTTGAACAGAAAACAGCACCGAAGCGGACGGCATGCGGGATGCTGTCCAATAGCCACAGACCCGCAGGGTTTTCAACGAAAGTATAGTTGAGGGGCGTCTATTGGTCTATCAGGTGTCAGAATTCATTAAAAAAATTGATACCCAACAACGCATGGACATTCCCCGATGCTCAAGGCCTCGTGAAGCGCATCGATCGGGCGTTTGAAATGACGGGCACGCTTGATAGCGACCCCCGAAAAGCGGCTGCTGGCGATGGCCGCCTGCGGCACGGTCACCCTACCCTGTACCTGGCGATCCGCGCCGAAACGAGATCGGCAGACACGGCCCCACCGACGAAATGAGGCGGCGGGCGCGAGCCCCGCCGCCCCCAGGCTTTAAATACTACAATTTCGATTCGTTAAATTCAATCCCCACCCTCATTCTATTACATTAAGGTAGATACAACAAAGGGTACCAGGCAACACGACCGAGGCGTTTTGTTTTGGGACGCCTGTCGACATTCAGAAGGCACCATTGCCCTGTTGCGGCCTTAGGCCTTGCCCCTACGAAGCCACTTCTCGATACCCACGATGATGTAGGCGGCGATACCCACTGCGAATATGCGCAGCCATGCGTACAGATCGATCGGCGCGCTCTGGAAAAAGCGATTCATCATCGGCACATACGTGTAGGCCAGCTGAAACGCCATCATCAGGGCCGTGCCACCGATGGCCCAGGGGTTGGTGAACAAACCGATCTTGAAAACCGATTGCGTCAGGGAACGGCACTTAAAAAGGTAGAACATCTCGACGATGACAAAGACGTTCACGGCTACCGTGCGGGCTTGCTCCACCGTGGCACCGTTTATAAGTTCCCATTCGAATAGCCCGAATGCGCCGATCAGCATAACCGTGCCCACGATCCCGATGCGAATGAGCAGCTCCCGTGTCAGAATGGGTGCCTCGGGAGGCCGGGGGGGCCGATCCATAATGCCGGATTCCTTGGGTTCGAACGCCAGACTCAATCCCAGCAAGATTGCCGTGGTCATATTGATCCAGAGGATTTGCACCGGTAGGATGGGCAGCGCCACGTTGATCACGATGGCTGCCAGGATCACCAACCCTTCGCCCAGGTTTGTGGGAAGGGTCCACACGATGAACTTGGTGAGGTTGTCGAAAATCCCCCGGCCTTCCTCCACCGCCGCCCGGATGGAGGCGAAGTTGTCGTCCGTCAGCACCATATCGGCGGCTTCCTTGGCCACGTCGGTTCCGGAAATGCCCATGGCAATACCGATGTTGGCCTGCTTGAGGGCGGGGGCGTCGTTCACCCCGTCCCCGGTCATGGCCACCACGTGACCCGAGGCTTGCAGGGCGTCCACGAGGCGCAACTTCTCCTCCGGCGCCACGCGGGCAAAAACCGGTGTCCCCTGGGCTTTATCGATCACCGACTCGGTGCTGAACCCGGCCAGCTCCTGGCCCGTGATCACAAAGGGGACGGATTCGGGATTCGCCGCATGGGATTTCAAGCCAAGTTTTTTGGCGATGGCCGAAGCCGTTAAAGCGTGATCGCCGGTGATCATCTTAATTTGAATTCCGGCCTTGTGGCAGTCTTTGACCGCTTCGATGGCTTCCTTCCGGGGTGGATCGATCATGGCCTGAAGCCCTAAAAAGACCATGCCCGACGCAACCGACGCATGGTCTATGGTTGACGTCTCTTCACCGACCACTTTCTTTGCAAAGGCCAGCACCCTCAATCCCTTGGCGGCCAGGGCCTCTGCTTCGGAAAGCAGGCTCTGCGCATCGAAGGGCTCCGGATCGCCGGATTGGGAGAGCATCCGGTCGCACTTCGGCAGGATGACCTCGACGGCACCCTTGGCGTAAATGACATTTTGCCCGTCATCGGTGTGAAGCGTGGCCATGTATTGCCGGTCCGATTCAAACGGCAGTACATCTTTGCGGGGCAGTCGCTGCGCCAGGTCGGATTCGGACAATCCGCTTTTGCGACCGGATACGATCAAAGCGCCTTCGGTGGGATCCCCCTCAACCGCCCATCGACCGTCCTTGGATACCAGCCGGCTGTCGTTGCAGACCATACCAGCC
>JASFFM010000186.1:0-8230 GCA_050124295.1 Desulfobacterales bacterium
ATGCCAACACAGGGTTTCTAGACTCCATACTGAAAGCCAAACAGAAAGTTGCCGAAGCTGTCGCATTTCAGACGTTCCCAATCCTTGAGGATCAGAATATGCAAAGTGACGGCCTGGGAATGGCACGTGAAAAGTTGAAACAGCAACTCCTGATTAATTTGGTCGACGGTTACAATACCAGGGCGGTGGTGCAATACAATGTCGATGTCGTGTCGAATTATCCCGACAAAGACAACCCGATTGCGCCCAATTTATTTGGCCAGCCCTATGCAAACCATGAAGAAGAACACCGCAATGAGAGCAGCGGCACTCAAGACAGTCCCAATTATTCGCTGTCCACCGGGAAAATAGCACTGAAGGGAAGCGATAAAAATAGCGAAACACCTTCTTCGTCTTATTTGACGTTTCTATTCAACACCCCGACCGAACGCGATCATTCTGAAATCCCACTCAGAATCGATTATAAAATAAATCATCTGGAGTTTGATATCCGTACGGTGGATGACCTGGTCGATCCTTTAGACCCGGAATCCATCAACCAATATTCCGTGTCGAAATGGCTGTCATTTGTAACACCATTTGAAAAACCGTTTACGGTCCAATCCCATGATGTCCCCATCACCCCTATTCCGGTCCCGATACGCCAATACCCGAAACTGCCCCACTGGCTTAGCCAGCAATTCATTGGCAAAGACCATCGCCGCGAAATAAATGACATCCTTTCCGCCAAACAGATGGAATATACGTTTTCCTATAGCCTTGCCCAATTCACGGCACAGGACACGATTCACTTTGAAGTCTTGTTTAACAGCAGGAAAGCGGATGAAGAAAGTCTGGTAAGAAAAACAAAACCCACGGACGAGCTGGATAGAAATTTTCATCTCAGCTTGGCACAATTCAACGACGCCAAAGATTCGATCCTCAATGATCTTCGCTCCAAATTACGCGAAGTGAAGATTGACATGGATCCAGAAAAAGATGAGTCTAAAAGGCTTAAAAGGCTTCTGTCATCTTACGATCACCTGGCGGATAAGGTTGCCACGGCATGGCACAAGCGCTTTGACCCTGACGTATTAAATCAAATGGGTGAGACCAGCCTCAGTGTCATCAAGGCAAAGTTTGCCCTTGAAGAAGATGAGGATCATGAGGAACGCTTTCGTATCTCTCTGGCACACTGGTCCGTAGAAAGCAGCCATCAACCGATCGACTTCATTGCCGTCCCAATGGCGCAGATAGATGGATACAAGACCGAGGCCTGGGGGTATGATGAAAACAGCCTGCAACCGCAGGCAATCACAGATGACAACCGGTATCACTCATGGGTCAAGGTCGTTTTTCATTTTTATGAGGACAATGCACAGAATACAAAAGGAAAAAAATATCTATCGTTTGAAAAAGGCAAATCCCTTCTCAAGAGGACCATACGCTTTGCCGACCTTGATATATTGCTGGCGCAGAACGCCTGGGCCGGTTTGCGTGTGGTCCGCAATGCAAAACTTTCCAGTGACAAACCGACCTCGGAGGAATTTATATATACGACACCGATGAAACGGTTTCCAAATCCTGTTACGCCCATGCTTGACGTCTCCGAACCTTTGAACATAGCAGAGCTGCTTGAAGACAAACCGGCCAGTCTGAATGAATACCTCTGCGCATTGGTGGAAAATCTGCTGATGCCGGTCAGAATGAAAGGAAAAGCACCGGGACAAATATGCCAACCCGCAACACTTAAAATTGTGACGAGCTACAGCTTCAGTTGCAATCCCGATATAGGGGCGGTCTTGCAACCCTCTTTTCTGATTCCGCCGACATTGTTTGAAAAGGCAGACACAACAGGAGACGGAACAGGGATCAAACTGTTTACAGAGGGTATTTTAGAATGGTTCGAGAAAAACAGACCCGTCCAAGATGAAGGCAGGTTGTACTTTGATATCACTTTTTATTCATTGATGGCCGACAACGATTTACCCGTACTCAGATTAAGGCAGCTTTTCATTGATGTGGAGAAAATTACAACCTTAAAAAAGTATGCAGGATAATGCCACCCTCCTTCCCTTTTACTATATTCGCTGAATGAATATGGACAACAAACTCTCAATGACATGGGGCCTGATCCACACCGGCGTTGACAAAACCGGTTATACCGGCAAAGGGGTTAACGTGGCCGTCCTGGATACCGGAATCGACAGGCATCACCAGGACTTCAAAAACCGCAATATTGTATCTAAGTCCTTTGTCCCAAACGAAACCGTTCATGACGGCAATGGTCATGGCACCCATTGCGCAGGTATCGCCCTCGGGCCAGGCAATCCGGCAAAAGGGCCGAGATACGGCGTTGCTTCCGGAGCGAATATCTTTATTGCCAAAGTCCTGCCCGATGCCGGAGTGGCGAACACTCGTTTTGTCATCGACGGTATCGAGTGGGCACTTGAAAACCAGTGCCGAGTTATTTCCATATCATTGGGGAACAGGGTTCGTTGCGGTGAAAAACATTCGCCGTCATTTGAGCGGCTAGGACAGCAAGCCCTGGCGCAAGGCTCACTGATCATCGCTTCGGCCGGCAACGATAGCTATCGGGACATAGACCGGCTCCTTCCCGTCAGCCATCCTGCCAATTGCCCGTCAATTTTAGCCGTTGGTGCAGTAGATCGACAAAACAATATGTACGATCGCTGCAATCGATCACTCAACCATGGCGGCGGGAAAGTTGATTCAGCAGCGCCTGGTGTGGGAATCCATAGCGCATGGGCTGCTCCGGACAACTACCGTACCCTGGACGGAACAAGCATGGCGAGTTCATTCTTTGCAGGCATCGCCGCTCTATGGATCGAAGCCTTTCCGGATCTAAACATCATTGAGCTAAAAAACAAACTGCTTGGATCCACCAAGCCAATTGAATTACCCAAGGAGGATGTAGGAGAAGGCTTAGTGCAGGCACCAAAGTAAATTAGACCACTGCTGTTTGGTTAAACTTTTTCAAATTACCCGTAATTAATTTTCATAAATAGCATAAAAGGGGTCAGGTCTCAACATTTGAAAACTTCACCATCAACAAGATGTCAAATGTTGAGACCTGACCCCTTATCTTCCTGAAGGCCGTTCAACGGCCCATTACAGGTAGCCCTTTTCTTGCATGTGGCGATGCCGGTCTTCTTGCGAAAAATTAATTTTCTTGGTTATTCTGCCCGCATGGGATACGCGCGATATGCCCGGGATAATCCTGTAGGTGGGATCATCGCCATTGAATTCGGCCATAAGACATTGTCCTTTTTCTTCAGCCATAAACCGATCCACCAATGAGTGATTGTGGGTGACAAGAACCGTGTTATTGCCGATCGTGTGGAAATCTGACAAGATCCCAAAAGATTCGTGCAGGCGTTCTTCATACGTGGTCCCTTCCGCCAGTTCGTCAAGGATAACGAGACTTCTGGGGCTGGTTGCATAAAAGATGTCCCGGGTCCTGCCGAGTTCCGTACCGAAGCGCCCTTCATCATCCTGCAAGCCGTCGAATTTGGGGGCCTGATAGCGGATCATATCGGCGATGTTGATCGTTGCCCTCTCGGCCAATACATAGGACCCCATCTGAGCCAGCAACTGGTTTTGGACAATGCTCTTGCATATGGTCGTCTTGCCGCCGCTGTTAGGCCCGCTGATGAAACTCAACCGGGTCCCACGCATTTGTACATCATTCGGCACACATTCCGGTTTCTCTTTGACCAGGATCGGGTTTTTAAGACCCGCTGCTTCGAAGGAGTGATGGGTCTCATCCGTGACTTTAGGCAATACTGCGGTATGCTGCAATTGAGCGGCAAAGCGATGGCCAGCCAATAGTTCATCAATCATCCCGACGGTGTCCAGGGCGAGGCTGAATGTCGGGTCGTGAACGCACCTCTCCCTTAAGGGTTCAATAAAATTTCCCGTATCCTGGACTGGTTTGACGATGAGGCCGTAGAACACATAAAGGCCCGTCCAGACCAATCCTATGATGGACATAAGGGGAGATAGAGAGGGTCCGAATTCCAGCATGTTATAAATATAAGGGGATAGGGCCACCGCCGGGCCGGCCGCGAGCCACTTGGAGAAACGATGGGGGATGAATTTTTGTTTGGGTGTAAAAAACCCCACCGCTTTAGCGGATTTAATTCCTTGAAAGGTTCTGTAGATCGGGCCCGTCATCATCCGATCAATCGACGAGCCCTCATAGAGGTGCAGGTTGGCCGTCAGTCTTTGCAAATACGACGTTTCCGCCGGGGGAATCGTTCGCATCGCCTTGACCATGTTGGCCGCTGATTGCCGGGCCTTTTTCAAGTCGCGATAAGGAAACAAGGCGTAGAGATCTTTGTTAAAAAATTTGTAAAGGGCCTTTTCTCCTTTACTGAATTCGTAAACAAAATCCTGCAGCGCTTGACGCAATTTCTCGTTGGATGCAATCTCCTCTAACGCTTCCTGTTTGGATCGAATATAAACCAAATCGGTGCTTGGTTGGATCAACGACCTCAAAAGCACCGCGGAACCGGTCATGCTGACGGTATGATCGATCGTGGTGTGCAGCAGCAGCACCTGAATCAGCTCGAGCGTTTCGGCATCGATGACAGATGGGGGACATAGCTGCGTGTATAATCGCCGTGATAATTTGAGAGGGGCCGGGTGCCCATCCAGACGGATGAAATTCTTTTGCTCATTGGTTTGGATTATGGGCTCGAAGATCCCGTTCTTCTTCTCGGCGGTTTGTTGAACACTACGATTTTTCATTCCCGGCTCTCTATTCTCAATTAAGCATTTGGTGACCGTGCCAAACGACCATAACCGATTATTGGTATCCAGCGCGACCCCATAGTGAATACAGAAATTCGCAAAATTTACGGCTGATCTCGGCCATCCGGCGATGGCCATCAACTGTTCCGGCTTTGGAAAGACAAAGTCAAACCTGCTGTTCGGCGATCAAAGCTTTGTGAGCCGGGTCAGTCCGGACATCGCCATATAGACCAGGGCCCCTGCCGTCAAAAAGAGCACCAGGGGGAAAAACAACCCGCCCATAAAAAGGAGGTTATGAAAGGCCATTAACAACAGGACTAACCCTCCGCAAAGCATAAACCATTTCAGCAAGGCCAGCGAAAGGCCTTTTACGCTCTGGGACAACGACCTGTGGGGCCAGAAGCCGATTGGATTCACCTGGGCCGTAAAATTCTTGAGGGCCGCCGCCTCGTTCGGCGCACCCCAATAAACACCCGCCAGTACCCCTCCGAAACTACACCCGGCGGTCAATATCAAGCGCAGTTCATAGGAGATGTCGGTGAACAGGGCCAAAGCCGCCCCGGCGGCAATGCCGGCCGCAATGGCCAAGATTTCTGCATCCGCATTCAAGCGCCACCAGAACCATCGCAACAAGGTCGGTATACCAAACGCCGCCCCAATGGTGGCCACCGTCCGCCACCCCTTTTCGATCGTTCCGATGTAAAAACTGATTGCCAATGAAATTAACACAAAAAAGACGACCGCCATTTTGGCCACACGAATCTGGACCTGGTCCGATGCCCGGGGAAATATTTTCAGCAGCCCGTCGTTGACGATATACGAAGCGCCCCAGTTAAGGTGGGTATCGACCGTACTCATAAAGGCCGCTAGCAAGCTTGCCAAAACAAGCCCAAGGACACCCGCTGGAAGCAGCAGCGACATTAGAATCGGATAGGCACTCTCCCGATCGTTTAACACGAAGATCGCCCCCTCTATCGTGTATCGATCCATGCCAGTCGGAAGAACCACCAGCGCCACGAGGCCGACGATGAACCATGGCCAAATTCGCAAGAGATAATGAAAAACAAGGAAGAGCACAGACGCTTTTTGGGCTTCGCGGGCATTTCGCGTGGCCGCAAGCCTTTGCATCAGGTAACCGCCGCCATCGGAATCGATCGCCGAAATGGACTGCACCAATATATAGACGGCAAAAAGCCCCGATCCCATTTCAAGAGTACTGATCCAACCATCGGGAGAAGGGAACAGATCAAGCAATCGGTGGCCTGGCCCATATATGTTCTCCAAACCCTGGGACAACCCCCGCTGGCCACCCACATAATTCCAGGCATTGATGGATAGCCACACGCCGCCCACGAAGGTAAGGATGAACTGGATAAAATCGGTCATGACAACGCCGCGTATCCCTCCCATGGAGGAATAGAGGGCGATGATCAGCACGATCACGATCAGCGTGATGGCCTCATTGGGCGAGCCCCAATTTCCGCCTGCGGGCCACAGCCGGTCAAAGTGCCCATACATATCGGGAAACCATGTTTCCCAACTGAAAAAAATCGATGAGATCTTCATCATGGCTCTGAATATCCAGGCCAGGATGATGCAGTTAAGGAGAATACCACTAATACCCGCTCTCAGCAGCCGCAGGGCTTCTTTTCTGGGGCCCGAGTACCGGATGGAGATAAACTGCGCATCAGTCAAGACCCCCGTTTTCCGCCATGCCGCTGCAAAGAAAATAACCAGGGCCGCATGAATTCCCATCCAGGGCAGCCAGAGCCAGTTTCCCGACAGTCCTTTACTGGCGATAATGCCGCATATCGCCAGGGGTGTGTCGGCCGCAAAGGTCGTGGCCACAATAGAAATGCCCGCCAGCCACCAGGGGATATTTCTTCCCGCCAGAAAGTACTCCTCTTTGTTTTTCCCGGATACGCCTCGAAACCGGAAACCAATCAGAAGTACCACGACCAGATAGGCCAGGATGACACCAAAATCGATGAGCTTCAGTTGCATTGATGATCAAACGCTTTCGGGGGAATGACGCCTGAGGTTCTGTTTCGGTCCTCAAGCGGGTCAGCATTTCAGCCTGTCCTGATCGGTAAACATGAAGATGCTTAACACGAATCCCACAGATTGATACACCATTGGGCGCCGGGCCTGGCGGCCTTGTGATGATTGCAAAGAGAAGCTCTGCTTGCATCCATGACTGTCGACGGGGCCCTATGGCCACAAATCGGGGTTGGACGGCCGCCCCACGGCCCCCGATAGAGGCCCTCGCAGGGCGCCTCAGGTACCGCAAAAGGTCTGGTAAGGCTGAGCCGACGGCGGCGGGGGCAACTGGTAGCCACCGTCTTCGGGCGGATCCTCAAAGGGGTGCGACAAGACGTCGAGCAGCCGCTCCATGAGGGTCAGGTCGGCTCGCTCGACGGCCGCCGCCAGCGCTTCTTCCACACGGTGATTGCGGGGAATGACCGCCGGGTTGTGGGCGCGCATGCGTGCGCGGGTGGCCTGCCTCGATTCGGGTTGGCGTTTCCGACGGGCTTGCCAGCGTGCGCGCCATTGTTCGAAATCCGGGGCCCGAAACAGGGCTGCTTCGGGCAGGTCCTCCTCGGTGAGATCACGGAAGGTATTGGTGAAATCGGCCCCGTGTCGTTGCATGCAGGCGAGCAGGTCTTCGACCAGGCGGGTGTCATCGGCCTCATCATTGAACAGTCCCAGTTTGGCTTGCATACCGGAGCGCCAGTGGCGGTGGAAGGTGTCCGGAAACGTGGCGATGGCATCGCGGGCCAGGGACAGGGCCTCATGGGGATCGTCGTGAAAAAGCGGCAGCAGCGTTTCGGCGAACCGGGCCAGGTTCCACTGGGCGATCTGTGGCTGGTGGCCATAGGCATAGCGCCCCTGGTGATCAATGGAACTGAAAACGGTATTCGGGTCGTAGGCGTCCATGAACGCGCAGGGGCCGTAATCGATGCTTTCGCCGCCCAGGGCCATGTTGTCCGTGTTCATCACGCCGTGGATGAAGCCCACCAGCTGCCAACGTGCCACCAGAGACGCCTGCCGCTTCATGACTTCCCGAAACAGGCCAAGATAGGGTGTTTGGGTGTCGGCCAGTTCAGGAAAATGGCGGTCGATGGTGTAATCGGCCAGTGCCCGGATTCCGTCGGTGGCGCCCCGGGCCGCGGCATACTCGAAGGTTCCCACGCGGAGGTGACTGGAGGCCACACGGGTGAGGATGGCTCCGGACAACACGGTTTCACGATAGACCGGTTCGCCGGTGGTCACCACCGCAAGGCTGCGGGTGGTCGGGATGCCCAAAGCGCAGAGGGCCTCGCTGATGATGTACTCCCGGAGCATGGGGCCCAGGGCGGCTCGCCCGTCCCCCCGGCGCGAAAAAGGGGTCTTGCCGGACCCCTTGAACTGAATGTCGAATCGCTCACCTTCCGGTGTCACCTGCTCACCCAGCAATATCGCCCGCCCATCGCCC
>JASFFM010000187.1:0-8209 GCA_050124295.1 Desulfobacterales bacterium
AATTGCTCGAACCCAGTTGCAAGGAGAATACGACGTGCGGAAAAGGATGGGGGGATGTGTTGTCGGGCTGACCATGATCTTCCTTTTGATGGCCATTCCCGCCTGGGGCACCGGCGCCGGCCATTCCAAAACCACCGCTAAGATCGCATTTCCCAAGGCCCTCGACAGCTACGGCGATGCCAAAGCCGACGGGCTGTGGTCGATTCTCACCAACCGTGTCCGCCAGGAGCCTTTCAACCTGGCGGCAACGGTGATTTTTTTTGCCGCCATTATTCATACCTTTATGACCGGCCGTTTTGTGGCCGTGGCCCAACGCTGGGCGCGCCGTCATGAGGAACGTATCAAAGAAGGCCTGACCGACTATCATTCGGTGCACATCGGCGCCGAGTTATTCCATTTTCTGGGGGAAATCGAAGTGGTTTTCGGGCTTTGGGCGGTGGCCCTCACCGGGGCCATCTTTTTTTTCTACGATTGGACCACCCTCCACTATTATATCACCCACCGGGTCAACTTTACCGAGCCCATGTTCGTGGTCGTCATCATGACCCTGGCGGCCACACGCCCCATCCTCAAACTGGCCGAAATGGCCATGGCGCGCGTTGCCGGATTATTCGGCGGCACGCTCAAAGCATGGTGGCTGACCATCCTGACCCTCGGGCCGCTGCTCGGGTCCCTCATCACCGAGCCGGCGGCCATGACCATCTGTGCCCTCCTGCTGTCGCAGAAATTCTATGATCTCAAGCCGGGGGAAAGGTTTAAATACGCCACCCTGGGTTTGCTGTTCGTCAACGTTTCGGTGGGAGGCACTTTATCGAACTTTGCGGCCCCGCCGGTTCTCATGGTGTCGGTTCCTTGGGAATGGGACATGTTCTACATGCTTTCGCACTTCGGCTGGAAAGCGGCCCTAGCCATCGTTGTCGCCAACAGCTTTTATTTTTTCCTGTTCCGTAATGAGCTGGCCCGGCTTGAAAAGGATTACACCATTATCAGCCTCAAAGACGACATCCGGCGAGCCTATACCCCTCGCAATACGTTCGAACTCGAATTCGATGGCATGGGCCGATCCCTGGGTGAGGAGATGGGTATTCGCCGGGCGGTGGAGAACCGTTATCAAGCCCTGAAAGAATCGATCGAGTACAAGATTCGGTCCAAGTATGAAGCCGACATGCAGGCCAGGGGAATCGCTCCGGAACTGGTCCAGGAAGCTTTCGATCTCCGGTTTGAGGAAATCAAGCGCCAAAATCTGCGTCGCACCTTTCCGGCCCTGCTGCCCGAGCATCAGCAACCCCGCTATAAAGATCCGGAATGGGACCGCCGGGATGATCCGGTTCCCGCCGGGGTGATTGTCTTTCATGTTATCTTTATGGCCTGGACGATTTTCAACGCCCACGATCCGGCCATTTTTGTTCCGGGACTGCTTTTTTTCCTGGGTTTTTCCCAGGTAACGGCGTCCTTTCAAAACCGAATCGATCTCAAACCACCGCTGCTCGTGGGCTTTTTTCTCGGCGGACTGGTGATCCACGGTGGTGTCCAGGGATGGTGGATTGCCCCGGTGCTGGGCTCTTTTAACGAGATTCCCCTGATGATCACCGCAACGGTCATGACGGCCTTCAACGACAATGCCGCAATTACCTACCTGAGCACCCTGGTACCGGATTTAACCATCAGCTTGAAATACGCCGTGATGGTCGGGGCCGTCTCTGGCGGTGGCTTGACCATCATCGCCAATGCGCCCAATCCAGCTGGTCAGAGCATTTTAAAAGGCTATTTTGAAAACGGGATCTCACCCCTCATGCTGCTGATGGCGGCGCTGGCGCCCACCATGATTGCCTTGGCGAGTTTTATCCTTTTCCGCTAGAAGCGAGGCTTTCGACAGATGATTTAACGCACTGTCCGCCCATCCCGGGGCGGTTCCATCGGGGGCTGGTGGCCCGACCGTTGGCTGCCACCGTCACGTGAGAAAAGGGTTTCCCAGATTCAAAGCCACCCGTCGGGTGAATTCTCAGATGCGCCCGGTCCGGTGCCCAGAACTGCATCAATCCACGTTCCCGGATATAATCGCCGTGTCCAGATCGCCATCCCAGGTTTGCAAGCATCGCTGCAGGCACACCAGATCGGGTGCCTGCGCTGGCAGAGCGGCGGCCAGCCATTTCAGCCGGCGGCGGCAGACACCTTCCCCCTGCCAGGTGTTCATTTGATCAGGCGCATACCACGTCACCACCCGGCCGGGACTGGCCTAGACCAAAGGCCCCCAAAACGCCTCCACCGTGATTCTGCCGACCAATCCCCCAGCGGCGGGAGGGTTGGTCCGCTGCCGGCGTTTGCTGTGTCCCCCAATCAAGGCCTTGGGCACGGCCGATGAAATCAGGTCGATGGTGGCAACCGCCGCCGGGGCCATCGCCGGTGCGGCCGACAGATGGATTTCATCTCCTTGAGCGCTGGAGACTGTGGCGGAGGTCAATGCCGGGCTCAGGGGATCAATGCGGCTAATCCGGGGGCAGTTTGCGCGTGATGTCGCAGGATCGGTGGGCGATGCCGCGGTGCAGGATCATTTCTTCACCGGCGGCCAGGCCCCGGCGGTAGACATTTTGATCCTGGCGACCGCCACCCCTCTGGATCTGGCTGGTGCGGGGGTAGCGGCGCCGGAGGTAGGTGCTCAGCCGGGGATCCGTCTGCCGTATCAGGGCCCGCTCTGCGGGGGGGCAATCCGGGAGCTGTTCCTGGGCCAATTTGTGACGGAACCCTTCGATAACCCCCACGGCAAAATCGCTTTTCTGGTAGCGCGTCAGGCGCTGGTCGGCGGTCATTTCCTGCCAGCGCCGGTCGACATAGGCGGCAACAAATTCGAACACGTATCCGGCCTGGGAAACGTTGGCCGGGGTCCCCGAGATCTCCAGCACGCGTCCCACCCGGCCTTTGGCCACCACGAAAGCCGGCACCCAGAGACCCTGCACAAAATAGAAATCCTGAATCAGGTTGGCCAGAAAATAGGCCTCCTTGAAATGGCGCAGGGCCGGCTGGCCCAGAAAGATGCTGACGAAGGCGCGCGCAGGATCGCAGGTCAGGGTCGTCAGGTGATGGCGGGCCATCAATTGATGGGCCTTGCGCATGGCCGCTTCGGCCTCGTGGATATTGCCGCTCTGGGCCAGGGACAAGAGCTTTTGAACCCGCTGCCGCAGGGGGTTTTCTTCCTGCCGGCCTCCGGTGGACAGGCGCTCGTGCAAGGGACGACGGGAGACGGCTGCGGCGGGGTCGGCGCGCAGCATCAGGCAGGCCTGTTGAAAGGCCGGGCCGTGGGGCGGCTGGTCATCGGACGCCAGCACGGTGTCGGCCAACTGGTGGGCCATTTCATGGCGCAAGACCTCCCGGATGTCATCCCAGGGATGGTTTTGGACCAGATGACGGCTCAGGCAAATCTCTCGTCTGGCCGGAGACCACAGGCCCAGTTGCGCGCGGGTGTCAGCCAAGCGGAAGGTTGGCTTCTGCAGACGTGCGCGATTGTCTGCACTCAGATGAAGGCAGGCGAGGTCCCACTCGTGGGCGAGGCCCAGCAGAATTCGGTGTTCCCATGCCCGGGAGGGTCGTTCCATAGATTCAGCGTGTTTCTTACTCGGTGGTTCAGGCGCTAACCGCCTGGCGCTTGAGCCGATCATCCAGCCCTCGTTGTCAGGCGCCGTCAGCCGATTTTTCCCGATGCCGTTCGACGGCCTGAACCACAAAGGGAAAGATATGGTTTACCATGATGCGGTAGCCGTCGGGGGTGGGATGGATGCCGTCGGCCTGGTTCAATGCGGGGCGGCCAGCCACCCCTTCCAGAATAAAGGGGATTAGGATCGAATCCGAGGCGCGGGCGATGTCAGGGTAAATGGCGTTGAAAGACCGCGTGAATTCGCTGCCAAGGTTACGCACCATTTGCATGCCGCCCAAGACCACAACGATTCCGCGGCCTTCCAGCTCGGACACCATGGCTTCGATATTGCGGTGGGTCAGGGTTGGATCGACGCCCCGCAGGCCGTCGTTGGCGCCTGTGGCCAGGACGAGGATGTCCGGATTCAGCGTCAGCGTCCAGTCCAACCGGGATAGGGCGCCGCTACTGGTTTCGCCGCTGATGCCGGCATTGATGACCTGGTAGTCGAAACCGGCCTCACGAAGTTTGGTTTCCAGCAGCGCCGGGTAGGCTTGGGCCTCGTCCACCCCATAGCCGGCCGTGAGGCTGTCCCCCATGCAGACGATGACGCCCTGGGCGGCGTCGGCTGTGGCCACCGGCGATGGTTCCGTGGCCTTCGGAGCGTTGTCGCAACCACCCAATCCCAGAAGGATCGCCGCCAGCAGAATCGTCCCTATGTAGAAGCGTGTGTCCATATTCGCCTTTAGGGCTACTCGGCCGCGTGGGCCCTCAGAAACTGGGCCGGTTTACGGCGCATGATGGCGCTCGAGGCACTTAATCCAACGGCGACGACCGTGAAGACGCCGGCCAGCAATCCAGCCAGCGAGGCGGCCGGATAAGGGGCGTAGGCAATATCGAGATAGTACGCACAAACCACCCAGCTGATCAAGTGCGCCAGCGCCATGCCGCTGATGGCGCTGGTGCCGCCCAGCAGAATATTCTCCAGCGAAAACACATAAAGCACAAAACGGCCCCGGCCGCCAAGGATTTTGTAGTAAACAGCTTCCCGGATGCGCGCCGAGCGGGTGGCGATGACCGAACTGATGACCAGCAGAATACCGGCGGCAATGCTAAACAGGGTAAAAAACCGGATCGCCTGGGAAAAACGCGCCAGCGCTCCGGCAACCTGGCGGATGGACTGGCTGACATCCAAGACGGTGACGTTGGGAAGGGCTTTCACGACGCGGTTCTGAATGTCCGCCATGCCGGCCGGGTCTACCCGTAGCGCGGTAAAGATGGTCTGGGGGGCTTCCCTCAGGGTCTCCTCCGGAAAAACGAAGTAGAAAAAGGGCTGCATGCTCTCCCGCGTGCGGCTGCGAATGCTGGAAACGGTGGCCTCCAGGGGCACGCCCTGGATCTTAAAACGCAGACGGTCACCGATACGGATGCCGCCGATGTCGGCCACCCGGTCTAGAACGGAGACCTGGAAATTGCCGGCATTGGGGAGAAATAGAGCCCCGCCGCGAATGATTTTTTCATCTTTTAAGAGATCCTGGCGATAGGTCAGGTTGAAAGGGCGGGCCAGATTGTCGCTTTTGCGCTGGCGCTCTTTTCGGGGGTCGATGGGGTTGCCGTTGATGGCCATCAGCTTGGCCCGCACCACGGGGTAAAATTCCAGGGGCTGGTCCACCAGGCCTGCGAAGGCATCGGTCTGGTCGCGCTGGATGTCAAGAAAGAACATGTTGGGGGCATCCTGCGGATAGGCCTGTACAAACGTGTCATCCAGGTTTCTTTCGATGAGGAAAATGGCGTAAATGATGGTGAGCGAGGCGGTCAGGGTCACCAGGATGGGTCGGGTGGCATTGCGCGGCCGGAAAAGTCCACGGATGGCCTGGCGGAATGCCAGGCGCCGGGCCGAAAAGCGCCCCAGGGCCTTCAAAAAAAGCCACGTGCCTACAAAGACAATACCCACCAGTGCGATCAGACCGCCGATAAAATAGGCGCCCGTGCGAAGATCATCGAGATGCCAGAGCACCAGACCGATGAAAAAGAGACCCGTCAGGGTTCCGCTGAGCCATTCACCCGGCAGCAGACCGCGTCGACTTGTTTCATGCCGGAAGAGCGCCGAGGGTTTGAAATGCCTTAGATTGAGCAGGGGACGGGCCGCAAAAAGAGCCACCGCCAGCAGCCCGACGACAAGGCTCTCACCCACAGCCCCCCATGCGATCTTAAACGTCGCATCGGCCGGGATGAGGCCGGCCAGGAGGTGTGACAATCCACCCTGCAGCACCAGTCCGGCAGCGATACCGGAGGCAGTCCCGGCCAAACCCAGCACCATTACCAGTCCCAGATAGAGCTTCATGATGAACCCGTTGGGAGCGCCAACGGCCTTCATCGTGGCCATCGTTTTGATCCGGGCGCGCAAGAGGGCTGACAGGACGCTCTGGATGCCGATACCTGCCAGAAGAAGCGTGAAAATGCTGACCAGTCTCAAAAAGAAAAGCAGATTGTCAAAAAACCGCTTCAGACGCGAATCGGCACTGCGGAAGGTGTCCACACTATCCTGGGCGGGATCCGCCGCCGCCCAGATATCGCCGCGAACCACTTCCGGATCGAGACCTGCCGGCAGGCCTAAGAGCGCCTTATAACGGATGCGACTGCCCTGGGTGATCAACCCCAAGCGCTCCCGGTCCTGTGCATTGACAAAGATGCGTGGACCCAGAGAGAAGACCGTTAGCGGCCGATCCGGTTCGGAGACCACCACGTCGCGAATAACCATTTCCACATCACCAAGGTAAAGACGGTTGCCGATCGTCAATCCCAATCGGTCCAGCAGGCTCTGTTCGACCACGATGCCCCCCGGGGAAAGCATGTCGTGAAACGCCCTGCCGGAAGCCAACACCACCTGACCGTAGAAAGGGTATTCCGTCGTGACGACCTTGACGGCGGATAACAGGGAGGCCGATTCATCTACGGAGCGAACCACGGTGTAGAATTCCCAGACGCGCGCCGTACGGACGCCCTCTAGCGAGCCAATCTGGGCCAGTTTCTCCTCCAGTCCGGGCATGAATGGAAAACTGGATTGGACGATGACGTCGGCCGCCTGCAATTGGCGGGCATCGCGCAGCATGGCCTGATGGACATTGGCTTGAAAGCCGCCCAGGGCGGTCAAGCCCACCACCGATAAAACAATGCACAGGAAGAGAACGGTCGTCAATTGCGGGTTGAGGCGCAGCTCGCGGATAATCAGTCTGGTCAGCATGGGAGCCTGTTTCAATGGTTTACCGGTTCTTCCAGGTGGCCGTCGGTCAACTGGAAGCGGGTGTCTGCCTGTCGGGCGATGTCAGGGTTGTGGGTGACCATCAGCAGGGTGGTGTGAAATTCCTGCTGAAATTCCAGCATCAGGGCCAAAATGGCCTGACCGCTGCGCGAATCCAGGTTGCCGGTGGGTTCATCGGCGAAGATAATCGCCGGCCGGTTGATCAAGGCCCGGCAGATGGCCACGCGTTGTTGCTCACCACCGGAGAGCTGATGGGGCATGTTGCCCTGGCGATGCCCCAGCCCGACGCGCTCCAGAAGTTTCTCGGCATCGGCGGCGGCATTGGGGGACCGGGATAATTCTGCGGGAAACATGACGTTTTCGAGTGCTGAAAGGGAGGGCACCAGGTGAAAGGATTGAAAAACGAAACCGAAAATCCGGTTGCGCAGAGGGGCCAGGTCATCTTCGCTCAGATCCGTGATGTCCTGGTCCTGGATGCGGACGGTGCCGCTGTCTGGTCGATCAAGTCCGGACAGGATGCTTAACAGGGTCGACTTTCCGCTGCCGCTGCTGCCCTGGATCACCGCAAATTCTCCGGTCGAAATCTCCAGGGAGATGTCCTTCAGTATTTTGATGCGGCGATTGTCGATGGTGTAGGATTTGTTAAGCTGCTGGGCAAAAATCATCAGGGGTGTCGTCCATCCCGCTTGGCGTTGTCGTTTGTAGTGCTAAGATTTCGTCGTGCGAACCCCTGCTTCGAGGCCTGTAAGTGCCGGCCCACTGTGTTGGGGCCAGATCGGTTGAATAAGAGAATCTTAAGCGCGAATAATCCAAAGTCAAAGCGCGTGGCACCGTCCGGTATTCGGGACGCTATCACGCGCTTGCATGCCGGCCGGCGATGACCGCCGGGTCGGGTTTCCGAGGTTTGGCGGCGGTCAGTCGCGTGCGATCTGTTTGAAAGCACTGGCAGGGAAGAAGCAGTAGGGGCATTCCTCGGGTGGATCCTCATCGAAGTGCACATAGCCGCACATGCGACAACGCCAGACGCCCGCGGCGGTCTCCGGATCCACATCGGGAAAGTCCTTTTTGTTGTGTATGGGTAAATCTTCCAGCGGCGGCATAACCGGTTGGTAGTTGGCCATCACATGGCCGGCCAGGATAATCCGCTGAACTTCGCTGGTGCCCTCGTAAATACGGAAGAGACGGGTGTCCCGCAACAGTTTCTCGATGGGGAAAAACCGCGTATAGCCATAGCCGCCCATGACCTGCAGGGCTTGGTCGACGACCTCGAAAGCCGCTTCGGTGGCGTAGAGCTTGGATATGGAGGCGCTGATCGTGGGGTC
>JASFFM010000188.1:0-8167 GCA_050124295.1 Desulfobacterales bacterium
CGGGCTGTCGGGTGATCGGCATCGAACCGGCGCTGGCCGACGATGCCACCCGTTCGTTTCGCACCGGCGTCCTGCACCGGGTGGATAACCCTGCGACCATCGCCGACGGGACCCGGACCCCTTCCCTGGGAGAACATACCTTCCCCCTGATCCGCGAATACGTCAGCGATATGCAGACGGTGTCGGAAAAGGCAATCAAGGCGGCGGTGCGCTTTCTTTTCTTCCGGATGAAAATCGTTGTCGAACCCTCGGGAGCACTGGGTGTCGCGGCCCTGCTGAGCAGGGTCGTCAAACCGGAAGGTCGCGTGGGGGTTATCCTGAGCGGCGGCAACATTGACCACAAGACCATGATTCAGATTTTAGAAGACCTTCCCGAAGGGGTCGATCCGCCCACCGGCGGGCCGGGTTGTTGCAATGACGGATAAAACGGATTAAGTTGTGGACGTAATTTTGGGGACTCTATTTTCTCTCCGCGAAAGGAGATAATGATGGCTTCTAAAAGCTCCCCTGGAGCATGGGGAATGTTGGCAACTGGATGAGCCAAACCGTGATGCAGCTTGTCTGTGAAAACATGACCTTTCGTTACCCTGGCGCTGACAGCGCTGTTTTCGAGGGGCTCGCTTTTGAAATGACAGGGCCCGGCTTCAACGCCCTGTTTGGTCCTTCGGGAGTTGGTAAAACTTCTATCGCGCGCATGTTGATCGGTGAATTGAGTGATTTTTCAGGGCAGTTTGCGACCCGCAATATCGACCGCATTCTGTATTCCTACAATCTCGAACGATTGCCTGGATGGTCGCCCGTCGGCAAGCATCTGGAGCGCATTTCGAAACCGGAGCAGAAAGCCCGCCAAGCGCAGTTGGTCGATCTTTTCGGAATGACGCCTTATCTGGGATCGCGTTTTTCACAGCTTTCCCTGGGGCAGAAAAACCGCATCAATCTGATCCGCTATCTTCTGCAAGATTTTCAAATGCTGATCATGGACGAAAGCCTGGCCAATGTGGATGAACGGACCCGGGAGAAAATTATTCTCCATATCAAAGACTTGTTTCCGGACCGGTTTTTCATCTACATCTCCCACAACATCATCGAAGTGGCCAAATTCTGTCGTGATATTTTAGTGCTGCCGGGGCCGGGCGGGAAAAGACTTCCGCTGGTGGTAAAGGGCCAGGACCAACAGATCGACCAGCGGCTGGAAAAGCGGCATCTGGAAACCACCATGCTGGAGATCATGAATGCTGCCTAGACGGGTCTTTCAGTTTCTCATTATCTACGGTCTTTTTTTAGCGCTGCTGCTGGGCATCAAATACGCTTTGAACCTGTCCAATTACGTGATCCCCGGTCCGCCGGAAATCTGGGCCATCTGCCAGGAGGTCACCCGGCGCTATTTTTCCGATGTCATGGACACCATGTCGGTGGCCATTATTGGTCAAGTGGTTTCGATCTGTATGGCGGGCTTTATCGGGATCGTGGGCCGTCAGACCACCTGGCTGGGATCCTTCGTCAAGGTGGCGGCCTATAATGTTCAGGCCTACCCGATCGTGGCCCTGGCCCCCATTATTTTTATTCTCCTGGGAGACGGGTTTATATCCCGTCTGCTGATTGCGGCCATGATCTGCTATTTCCCTCTATTGCTCTCGGTACTCGGCATCATGTCCGAACCGGTGAGGGACATCGAACACTTCTATCGGATCACGGGGCGTCTGCGTTGGCAGTTGGAGGTCAAGATCCGGGCGTTTGAAAATATTGGCAAACTGACCACGGTGATCGCCGGCAGTGCTACCCTGGCCATGGCCGGGACTATCGTGGCCGAATTTATTGCCGCCAATGCGGGCATCGGCTACAGTATCCGGATCGCCCTTTACCAGAGTGATCTGGGGAGGATCCTGGTGGCCCTCTTTCTGATCGGCATATCCCTTTCGATCTATCAGGGCCTGCTCGAGTGGGTGGGGGCGTTTGTCCGCAAGACCTGGGAGAGCAAATGAGTCCTGGCGGAGGACCGTATCCGCTCGGGGCCGGAAGGAGAATGACATGCGCAACCATTTGGTAACGATGGTCGGTTGGGTGGCCGCGGTCGGCTTTATGCTCACGGTGGTCATGACGCCGGCGGCCATCGGGGCTGAAAAGCTCAACTATCGATTGAAATGGCTCTTCAATACCAGCGTGGTCGGCGATCTCTATGCCGACGTGCGGGGAGAATTTGCCGCCGCCGGTCTGGATGTCACCGTCAAGGCCGGCGGCCCGGAGCGGGATGCCATCAAAGAACTTGAACTGGGGCAGGCCCAGTTCGGGGTCGCCTCTGCGGATCAGGTCATCCGCGCCATGGCCAAAGGGTCCCCGGTGGTGGTGATTGCCCAGCTGTTTCAGGTCAATCCGCTGCAGTGGATCTATCGCCAGGCTGACCGACCGATTTCGCGGCTGGAAGATCTGCGGGGAAGAACAATCGGTATTACCTTTGGCGGCAATGACGAAACCATCATGCGCACCCTGCTGGCCAAAGCCGGCTTGACGGAGAAGGATGTCACGCTCTTCAGCGTGCGCTATGACTACACGCCCTTTTATCAGAAGAGAGTCGACATCTGGCCGGTCTACCGCAACACCCAGGGGATCGTCATCGGCCAGAAGATGGTCAACGAAGGCGAGGGGGTGCGGTTTTTTATTCCCTCCAGATATGGTGTCCAGTTCGTCGCCAATTCCGTGGTGACCTCACGCCAGATGATTCAGCAGCGCCCGGACACGGTGCGCCGCTTCATCACCGCCCTGATGAAAGCCTGGGAAGCGGCGCTCGATCCAGCCCGAAGCGACATTACCCTGCAGATGCTGCAGCAGTTCGACAAGGAAACGTCGCGAAAGATGCTTGAAGCGCAACTGACGATCACCCGTGGGCTGGTAAAACCGCAGGCTGGTCTTGCGATAGGGACGATCGACGTTGAGGCCTGGCGCCAGACGGAACAGATCATGTACGATCAAAAGCAGATCGTCAAACCTGTCCATATCGAAACCGCTTTAATGCCGGGCCTGGCGAAATGAGCGTCGGCGATCGTGCGGCCGGATCTTCCCCGGGCGACGCGGACAAGTCTCCGAATCTTTTTTTACCGCTCGTTTTGGCCGCGGCGGGGCGGTTTCGCCGCGGAGGGAGAACCGCGCTTCGGTCTCCCAAGTGTGGCGCGCATGAATCGTGGCCGTATCGGTGTCCCCAAGGGGAAAAAACCGGTATGCACGACGCCGATCACCGGCCGCCCTGTTTTGAACGTTTGAGGGGATGAACGCATGTCAGACGCTTTTTGGGACTGGTGGCAGCATTTGCCGCGGAGCATCGATCCGAATCTCCTGCAGATTGGCTCCTTCCAGCTGCGCTACTACGGCTTGATGTATATCGTCGCTTTTGTACTGACGTATTTCCTGCTCGTCTACCGTTCCCGCAAGGATGACTTCGCCTGGTACACCCCGGAGCGTATCCAGGATTTGATGGTCTGGTTTATTGTCGGGACAATTCTGGGGGGGCGGCTGGGATACGTGCTGTTTTATGATCTGGCCTATTTTGCCGCCCATCCGCTGGAAATCTTTCTTCCCTTCGATGTTTCCGATGGATTTCGCTTTACCGGCATTTCGGGCATGTCTTACCATGGCGGAGTCATTGGCGTCGTCACGGCCGGCTACTTGTTCAGCCGTCGGCATAAATTGCCCTTTGTCCAGATGATCGATTTTGTCGCCCCGGCCGCACCGCTGGGGTACACCTTCGGTCGCCTGGGAAATTTCATCAACGGCGAATTATACGGCCGTGTGACCACCGCCCCCTGGGGGATGTTCTTCCCCCTTGATCCGACCCATCAGCTACGCCACCCCTCCCAGTTGTACGAAGCCTTTTTCGAGGGCATTTTTCTCTTTGTGCTGCTGTGGTCGGTGCGCAATCATCCCCGCTGCCGGGGCGGGCTTTTAGGGCTCTACCTGATCGGCTACGGTATGGTGCGGTTTTTCATCGAGTTCTACCGGGAGCCGGATCCCCACCTCATGTTCGTGCTCGGGCCTTTGACGATGGGACAGGTGTTGTGCACCCTAATGATGCTCATCGGGCTGGTCGTCTACGTGATCGGTCGGCGGATCGCGCAACGGAGCGCGGTGCCTTAACCAAATGGACGGTGGATAGAAACCTCTTAGAAACCACCGTTTGTTAGAATCGCGGTGGTCATCTTAACACTTTTTGAATTGAGTCACTGATTAAAGTTTCTGTCTAACCA
This sequence comes from Desulfobacterales bacterium, assembly GCA_050124295.1. GTDB lineage: Bacteria > Desulfobacterota > Desulfobacteria > Desulfobacterales > UBA5852 > JABZFP01. Next base: position 4,236 of record JASFFM010000188.1, read on the forward strand.
TTGCGTTTGAAGCACTAAGGCCAACCACCAGGTGTTGGGGTTGGCCTTGATGATTTTAGAGTTGTCGTAATTTACGCATAGATGGCAGCTAGCACAATTCTGAGAGTTTTACGGACTAGTTGGAGATATACATTAATTTTTTGAAACGGTTTATTACCTGATACACATCAGTAATCGCAAGGTTGATTGAATTGCAGATAGGTTCGGGTAATTGGTTATTTTCAGGGTTGATATATCTGGACGGGACCATCATTTTGTGGACGGAAATATGTGGTTTCTTAGAATTTCCAGCTCATGTTGACCGCAAAGAAGTGAATCTCGTTCGTGTCGTATTCCCCTTCGAGGCGTCCTGCCAGTGGGCCCCGGAACTGGTCGATCTCCGCATTGCCCGCATCCAGGTATTCGTAGGCGAAGCCGAAGGCCACGTCTTCATCCCAGTCATACTGGGCCCCCACGGCGTAGCGAATCTGCCGGTCCAGGGGCAGGTCCGGCGTGCGGTCGTCGTCGTCCACGGGAGACTCATCGTAGGCAATGCCAGCCGAGAGCAGCCAGGGCTCCGCGATGCGGTATTGCATCCCGAAAGCCACATGCCAAGTGTCCTCGTAGTTGCGATCCTGGGTCAAACTGGTGGTGGTCTGGGAGCTGATGGTGATGTCGGATTTGCCGAATTCGCTCCATTCCTGCCAGCCGATATTGGCCATGACGGCCAGTTTATCCGTTAATTCATGATAGCCGCTCACCATAACCATCTGGGGGATGTTCATATCGAGGTCCACTTTGGCCCCCAGCACGCCCCCGAGCACAGCGCTCAGTGTTGGTCCCAAACCTTTCAAGGACAGGGCATCGTCAAACTCAAGGTCGACCTGAGACCGATACGTCACGCCGAACCGGGTACCCTCTTGGGGTTCAACCAGCAGACCCAGATTGAACCCATAGCCCACATCGGCTTCCTCCAGTTTCAACTCCCCGTCCGGGAGGCCATCCAGCACATTGTTGATGGCCGCTTTCTGGGTCAGTTCCGCGTAAACCAGGCTGACGCCCCCACCTACTGATAGCCAATCGTTGATCCGGTAGGCTGCCGTAGGGTTGACGCCGAAGGTGAGGAATTCCCCTTCGGTGACATAGTACCGCCCTACCCAGTCGTCGTCGTAGTCCAGCCCGAGACCGAAATAAGACCCCATGGCGAAACCTAATTTGAAATCTTTGCTGACACTGTGCACATAGCTGACGCTGCCGGCCGTGACCCAGTCGCCGGCATTGCCGCCGTTGCTTCCGGCGGTGGTCGTGCCGCTGTCCGCGTCGAATTTGGCCCGCACGAGCAGCGGCTGGACCCCCATCAGAACCTGGGAGCGGTCCAACCGGGTCATGCCGGCCGGGTTGATGGCGGCCGTCGAAGCGTCGTTGGCCAGGGCGACCCGTCCGGCCGTGGCTGTTCCCACATCCGGCTGGCCGCCTTCGTAGAGCCAGAGGCCGGCCGCCCAGGCATCCAGAGGAAACGTAAGAGATACCGCCATTACGATGGAACAAAAGATTAATTTCATGGCAAGTTCTTACCGTAAGGCAATTCGTTTTTTAGCTATGCAGATCTTAAATTGGGAAGGTATCTTACCTGCCTGACATTTCCATCAGCTAACACAGGTTGCAGGGAAAGTGAAGCGCCGCCTGCTGGGTTGCCAAGCGGCACTTGGTTTGACATCATCCACCCGACGTATCAGCCGGTTCTTCCTGTTGGAATGGCTTCTGCTCAGGGGTTAGGTCCTTGGCGCCCGTACCCGGCATGATCTCGAAGCCCAGATCGAAGTGCACCAGCATAGTTTTGAGGTCCTCGTAAACCTGCCGGTTGCCCTCGAGCTTGGCCTTGCCTGATTTGATCTGGTCGTCGAAGCTGACAGCCCCCATCATGGTCATCACTAAATCTTCGCGGTTGATGGTGACAGTCAGATCAGCGTCGTTGGCCTGGTAGCCCTCGATGTTGGTCAGCGTCCCATTGCTCAATTCCACCACGAATTGCTCGCCGTTGTCCGGCGTAACCAGGTTGATCTTGAAGGCCTTCCCATCCGCCTTGTGACTGTCCAGGCGGACGCCCAGGAAATCGAGCCAGAGCTCGGTGGTCATGGCCCGAATCATGTCCGGCCCGGAACTCTTGGGAGAGGCCCCGGTGGGAATGCCCGAGCGCAATTCCAGGGCTGCCGCCAGGAAACTGTTGCGCACGCTGGGGCTTTCTTGCTGGTAGCCGATCTGCTCGAACACGTCCGCCAGCAAATCCTTGGCTGTCTGGTTGCCCGGCTCGGCATAGACCAGCTTGTTCAGGATCTCCTGGGCCAGACGGTATTTGCCCTGGTCGTAGAGTTCTTGGCCTTTGGCGATGATCTTGTCTGCGCCCCCCATCATTTCCACGTAAAGCGGTGCTGAATCTTCCGGTGACAATGGGATCAGGGTGGTGGGATTGCCGTCCCAGTAGCCCAGGTAGCGGTTGATCACGGCCCGGCTATTATGCTCGACTGAACCGTGGTAACTGCGGGCGTACCACTGTTGCTGAAGGCTCGGGGGGACGTCATAGACATTGTGGACCTGGTTGATGGTGACGCCCTGGTTGGCCAGGTGCAGCACGCCGTTGTTGAGGTTGGCGTAGGTGTCCCGCTGGCCCCGCATCACTTCCTGAATACGGTCGTTGCCCCAGCGCGGCCAGCTGTGGGAGGCGAACATGACTTCGGCCTGACGACCGTACCTATATAGCGCCACGTTTATTTGCTTGGACCATTCCAGAGCATCGCGCACCAGCGCACCCCGAAGGGTGTAAATATTGTGGATCGTGCCCACGATGTTCTCGGCCGCCCAGAAGGCTCTAAAATCGGGAAACCATGTGTTCATTTCGGCCGGCGCCTCGGTTCCCGGCGTATTCTGGAATTCCATGCGCACGCCGTCGATCGTCAGTGTTTCGAAATCCTTCTCGATGATCACGTTCGGTGGTATCAGCCCAAAATTTCCGGCGGCTGTGCCCTTGCCGATGGACTGGTCCACGTGGCCGTAGGGGCTGGCAGGCAAAAGCACGCCATACTGGTAGAAGAGACGCCGGTTCATGGCGTTTCCGGCGTAGACATTCTCCGCCACGGCATGGTCCATGAAACCCACGGGCGCGATGATCTTGACCTTGCCGCTCTGCACGTCTTTCTCGTCAACGACGCCGCGCACCCCGCCGAAATGGTCGGCATGGGAGTGGGAGTAGACCACGGCAACGACTGGCCGCTCGCCGAGTTGCTCGTTGATGAACTTCAAGGCTGCGGCAGCCGTTTCCTTGGCGGTCAGGGGATCGAAGACAATCCAGCCCGTATCGCTTTTTATGAAACTGATATTGGCCAGATCGTAGCCCCGCACCTGGTAGATGCCCGGGATCACCTCGAACAGGCCGTAGTTCATGTTGAGGATGGCCTGGCGCTGGAGGGAGGGGTGAATACTGTCGAAATCCTGACCTTCTTCCATCAGGAAATCATATTTGCCGATATCCCAGGCGATATGGCCGGCTTCGGCTTTGATCTGGCGGTAGGGTGGTGCCGCGATAAATCCGCGCCTGGCCTCCTCGATATCCTGCTTATCATCGAAGGGCAGCGACTGACGCAACGCTTTCTGCAAATCAATGGTAAACTGTGAGGGCATCTTGCCCTTGGGGTGAAAGTGCGCTTCGGCCGACTGAGCGTTGCCGTAAAAGGCGACGCTCATGAGGATGGCCGCAATCGAAAGAAAAAGAGCTCTCATAAGGTTCTCCATTTATATGTTAGGATTGGTAGGGACAGAATTACATCTACGATTGTGACGATACGGGATTAGTCAAGGTCTTCCCGCGGGCAGGACTGATGAAGGGTGATCCTGATCCAGAAGCGTTACAAATCTGCTCCAGCGTTGGATCGTGACTTGCGCCGACCCACCGGGTTGTG
>JASFFM010000189.1:0-8164 GCA_050124295.1 Desulfobacterales bacterium
GCTGGCCACCCAATGCCGCTTGGCGCAGGCGGATGCGGGCGTCATACTTCGTCCCGCGGAAACAGGCGAATTGGAGATCTTGGCCGCTTTTCCACAGCGCGACAACCGTACCCCTTTTGCATGGCTGCGCATCGTTGAAAAACCTGTCCGTAAGGTCTTGCAGAAGGGAAAAAGCGTCATTGTCCGGGAAGATACCCCGTCGCCCCCAAGAAAGGCTCCCCGGTACTATCAAATCATCGTTCCTATTTACGATCAGACCGCAGTCCGCGCGGTCGCCGCTTTTCGCATCAAAGCGCTGTCGCCGCCCAAAATTCTACGCAGTCTTGCACGATTGGAAGTGACATCGCTTCTATTAAACCATCACGAACTAAGCCTAGCGGCAAAGATCAATCACGATAGCATGCAGCGCATTCGTTGCGTGCTCGAAGTACTCAATATTGTCAATGGATCGAAACGCTTTCTGGGTGCCGTGATGGCGCTGGGCAACGAAATGGCAACCCGCCTGGAATGCCGCCGGGTCAGCCTTGGGTTTCTCAAGGGCCGTTGTGTCCAACTCCAAAGCATGAGTCATACCGACACATTCAGCCGTGAAATGCAGACGGTTCAGGCCATCGAGGCGGCCATGGAAGAATGCCTGGATCAAGATCTGGAAATCATTCACCCGGCAGGAGACAGCGCCATGTACTCTTCCCGCGCAGCGGCGAAGCTGGCCGAGCACCACGGGTCGGCTGCTATTCTGAGCCTGCCGCTTCGCGAGGAAGGCGACGTCAAGGCCGTGATGACGCTGGAAAGATCGCCCGAGCAGCCTTTTGAGAACCTGTCGGAAATCGAAACGGTGCGGTTGATCTGTAATCTCTGTGCCCCCCGATTGTTGGATCTTCACCGCAACGACCGGTGGTTCGGTGCCAAATTGGCATCGGACACCCGGGACTATGTAAGCAAGCTCACGGGACCTGAGCATGCTTGGATCAAGTTGGGTGCAGGCCTGGTGTTTTTGGGCGCCGTGCTGCTCGCGACCTTGAAAGGCGATTATCGTATCACCGCCCCCTTCACCCTCGAGGCGCGGCAACAGCAGGTTGTGGTCGCACCGTTTGACTCCTTCGCCAAAAACATTTTGGTGGAGCCGGGGGACCGGGTCGACGGCGGACAAACGCTATTGGGAACACTGGAGACGTCCGAACTCCGTTTGAAACTGGCCGCCCTCAAAGCCGAGCAACTCGCTTATCAGAAACAGATGAACGCCGCCATGCGCGACAGGAAGACCGCCGATGCCCAGATCGCTAAAGCCCAAAGCGATAAAGTAGAAGCCGAGATTCGATTAATAGAGAAGAAAATCGAACAGGCCGATCTTGTGGCACCCATCACAGGTTGGGTGGTCTCCGAAGATCTGAAGCAACGGGTCGGTGCACCGGTTGAGACGGGTGAGATCCTTTTCAAAATTGCCAGTATCGATGCGCTGCGGGCTGAAATGTATGTCCCGGAGTCGGCCATTGCGGGCGTCATGCAAGACCAAACAGGCCAACTGGCGTCTTTGGGTCACCCTGATCAGAAAATTAATTTTGTGGTTGAGCGCATCAACCCCATTGCCGAAGTCATCGAAAACCAGAACGTGTTCCGTGTGCGCGCCCGTCTCAGTGGTCATTTGGACTGGATGCGCCCTGGAATGGAAGGGGATGCGAAGATATCCGCAGGGAAAAAATCTTATCTCTGGATCGCCTCCCATCGCCTCGTCGACTGGCTACGCATGAAACTTTGGATATGAGTGAAGAAGCAAGATGAGTGTCGACCGTCCCACATTCAGTGAATCCTGGTATCGGGTCTCGGAACTGACCCCCCGACTGCTTGGTGCGGTGAACGTCCACCGCCAGCATTTCCGCGGGGTAAGATGGTATGTGCTGCAGGCGCCCTCCGACAATCGGTACTTTCGAATCAGCAATGCCGCCTATCATTTTATCGCCATGCTGGATGGACGACGTAAGGTTCGGGCGGTGTGGCAAAGCTGCCTGGATCGTTTTGGCGATGCCGCGCCGACCCAAAGCGAAGTGATTCAACTGCTCAGCCAGTTGCATGAATCGAATCTCTTGCAGGGGAATCTGGCACCCGATGCAGAAATACTTTTCAAGCGTCACCAAAAACGCGTCTGGCGCGAAGTGCGCAGTACGGTGGGCAATCTTTTTTTTGTCCGCATCCCCTTATGGGATCCGGATCGTTTCCTGGATCGATGGGTCGGGATCGTTGGTAAATTGTTTTCGGTTTCCGGTGGACTCCTGTGGGCCTGCATCCTGGCCGCTGGTTTGTGGGCTCTCGGCGGTCATGCCCAAGCATTGACGGAGCAGGCTGCGGACGTTTTGAACCCCGAAAACCTGCCGCTGCTGTATGCGGCGATAGTGATCGTAAAACTTTTCCACGAGTTGGGCCATGGTTTTGCCTGCAAACATTTTGGCAAGATCTCCGGCGGCGGCGAAGTTCACCAGATGGGACTTTCCTTGCTTTTCTTCACTCCCCTGCCCTATGTGGATGCATCCAGTTCCTGGGCTTTAAAGGATAAATGGCACCGCATTGTTATCGGCGCCAGCGGTGTGCTGACCGAACTGGCCATTGCGGCCCTGGCGGCCGTATTGTGGGCACACACCGCCGAGGGTGAAACGGTCCACGCGATTGCCTACAATATCATGTTGACGGCAAGCGTTTCCTCACTGGCCTTCAATGGGAATCCGTTCCTCCGTTATGACGCCTACTACGTCCTCATGGATCTTCTGGAGATTCCCAATCTTGATTCCCGCTCCAAGTTATACGTCCACTACCTGACCAAAAAATATCTGTGGGGAATGAACAAAGCCTTCAACCCCCGTCACACTGAGGGGGAGAGAGGCTGGCTGCTATTCTATGCCATCGCGTCAACGGTTTGTCGTGCACTGATCCTGTTCGCGATTGCCCTGATGTTGATGAACATGTTTTTTTCGGTCGGCATCTTGCTGGCGACGGCTCTGGGTATCCGCTGGGCCCTGCTGCCCTTGATCCGCTTCATTCGCTATCTGGCCACCAGTCGTGAACTTGTCCGTTGCCGGGACCGCGCGCTCGGCACCTCCGCCCTGGCGGGCCTTGTTCTATTGGCTGCCGTCGGGTTGGTCAAGGTTCCCGATCGTTGTCGGGTGGAGGGGGTGGTGGAACCTTCGGAATATGCGGTCGTTCACATGAAAACGGCCGGTTTTGTGGAAAGCGTGCTCGATTCGGGTACCCGCACGGGACCCCAGGGGCCGCTTTTGATGACGGCGAGCAGCCCGGAATTGGAAACCAGGCAGGCGCAATTGACGGCAGAGTATCGTCAACTATGCGTCCATCGCCAGGCCGCTCAAATCAAAGAGGCCGCCGCGGCACAAATCATGGATGAAAAGATTACCGCTCTCGAAGAAAAAATGGAGCGCAACCGCCTGGAGCTGGTCGCCCTTGAACTGCGCTCCCCCATATCCGGCATCTGGGTAGCACCCGGCGCCGAACGTCTAAAGGCCACCTACCTCGATCGCGGCGAGCGCATCGGCATTGTCGCCGACCTCGACAATTTACTTATACGCGCTGTGGCCAGTCAGAAAGTGGCCGCACGTCTCATCGAGGAGCGTCAGCCCAATGTAGCCATCAGGGTCCAGGGCCGCCCGCACATCGAAATGATCGGGCAGGTCCAAAAGATTATACCGGCCGGGCAAGAGCGATTACCCTCAGCTTCGCTGGGTTTCGCCGCCGGTGGTGCCACCCAAATCGATATTGACGATCCTTCCGGAACTCAGACCGTGGAGCCTTTTTTTGAAATTTGGGTGGTGCCCAGTATACCTGAGACCACCCTGCTGCGCCCCGGGCAAACCACCGTTCTGCGGTTCGAAACCGCGTCCCGGACCATCTTGGCCCAATGCTGGCGCGCTTTGCTTCAACTTTTTCAAGGGAGATCTTAAGCATACGATGGAGAATGTGGTCAGCATGAAATGGCGCATGCTTGCGCAACGCGCGCAATGCGAAGAGCCGCCGCGCGGTTTGAATGCCTTATGGCACCAAACCGCGGGCCTCGCTTGGCGACTTCAGCGCCGAAGGGATCATTACCTCCAACAAGCGGACAGGATCGTTTCCCTGGAAGACAAATTTCATCTTCTTCCGGATCTCAAGTTGAAAAGACGATTACGTTCATTACACGATCGATTCCTGTTGCGACGCGACCAACCAGCCGACCGTGACAGGGCCTTTGCGATTCTCCGTGAGGTGGCGCACCGGTCGGTGGGTCTGCGCCCCTATCGGGAGCAGATCGCTGCCGCGCTGGCCTTGGATGCGGGGTGTGTCGCGGAGATGGCCACCGGGGAAGGCAAAACATTGGTCGTGACCCTGCCGGCCGTCTTGGCCGGCTGGCGGGGGCGAGGATGCCACGTTATAACAGCCAATGACTACCTGGCCGAACGAGATGCCGATCTTATGCGGGCGGTGTATGAATTTTGCGGGCTGACGGTGGGCTGTGTCACATCGGACATGGCCCCCTCTGCGCGTCAGCAGGCCTACAACGCCCATGTTACCTATGGAACGAACAAGGAAGTCGCCGCCGATTATCTTCGTGACCAGCTGCTGAAAGGCCGTCGACAGGGATTGACCGCCGTGCTTCTCGCGAAGCTAACCGGTGGCGGTAGCCGCCAAATGGATCGGCTGGTTCAACGAGGGCTGGAATGCGCCATCGTCGACGAGGCCGATTCTGTGTTCATCGATGAGGCGGCCACTCCGCTTCTGATTTCAGGGCCTGGAAGCAATCAGGAGCAAATTGAAGCCTACCAACAGGCCGCCACACTGGCCCAAAATCTTGAGCCATCGAAGGATTATCGGGTCGATCAGCAGGGGCGGGAAATCGATCTGACACCGGCCGGTAAAGACCGCCTGGCCGAGGCCACGGAATCTCTTGGTGGGTTGTGGCGGGGTCCCCGGCGCAGGGAGGAGCTGATATCACAATCCCTGGCCGCCAACATTTTCTTTATTCGGGGAAAGCATTATGTCGTCCAGAACGAAAAAATCGTGATCGTTGACGAATTTACCGGAAGGCTGATGCCCGACCGCACATGGCGCAACGGGCTTCACCAGGCCATAGAGGCCAAAGAAGGACTCCCGATCAATCTTCCCCAGGAAACCTATGCGCGCATCAGCTTCCAACGCTTTTTTCGACGCTATCGGAAACTCTCCGGCATTTCCGGAACGGTTGCCGAAGCAAAGACGGAATTGTGGGGCGTCTACCAATTACCGGTGGTCTCCATCCCGACCCACCGACCCGGCCAGCGGATTTATCTGCCCGATCGGATGTTCACGACGGATGCCGCCAAATGGGCAGCCGTGATTGACGCCGTGGGTGCTGTCCATGACACGGGGCGCCCTATCCTGATCGGCACCGGAAGCATACGCGAAAGTGAATTGCTTAGCGAGCGGCTAGCGGCCCAAGGGCTTTCCCATCAACTGTTGAATGGCGCGCGCCATACGACCGAAGCCCAGATTATCGCTGCCGCCGGACAAAAAGGGCAAATTACCGTGGCCACCAACATCGCCGGCCGGGGAACCGATATCAAACTGGGGCCTGGCGTTGCCGAAGGCGGCGGTTTGCATGTTATCGCCACCCAGCGGTTTGAAGCGCGGCGTATCGATCGGCAACTTTTCGGTCGTTGCGCACGTCAGGGTGATCCGGGCAGCATTCAGGCCTTCGTTTGCCTGGAAGACGAATTGATCCAGAATTACTTCCGTAGAATCTCGACCATCCTTCGATCGATTTATGGCCCCGAACCACGCGAAATATCCTCCAGGCTGTGGGCGTTTCTGGTCAATGCACTACAACAACGCGCCGAGAGGTTTTCTTTTCGAATGCGACGTGATGTTCTCCATGCCGACAGCTGGCTGGACGATCATCTCGGTTTTGCTGGGAATGAACATTAAATGGAGAAAGTGATTAACATGTTACCGTCCGTTAAGACGTTCACATGGCCCTTATTGGCTGTTGGCCTCCTTTTGATTGCTTTGCCGACCGGGGGCGCACAGGTCGACCCGACAAGGGTGCAAAACATCAAACCCAATCGCGACAGCGCCGCTCCCCTATCAAGATCAGGCGCAGCGTATACGGTTCAGGTCGCGGCTTTCCAAAAACTGTTTCGGGCCAAAGACGAGGTCGCAAGGCTCCTCGCCAAGGGCTACGATCCCTTTTATCGCTACGAAGATACCGGCACGAAAGGGATGTGGTATCGCGTCTATGCCGACCGATACGCGACCAGGCAGGAGGCCCTCGACGCAGGCGCACAAATGAAGCGGATGTCACTTATCGATTGGTTTATGGTCCGCCAAATCGCCGATCATGGCGATGATCAGATGGTCGTCGCAACCCCTAAAAGCAAGCCCTCGCCGACCGATCCGCCGTCACGCGGAGTGGCCGAAACCCAAACCGTTCAACCTCCGCTAACGGCCCAAACCGCTAAGGCCCCAACGCCATCCACGGCGGCCGATACCACCACCGCACCGTTGATGCGCTCGGATGTCGTGAAAGCTCCGACGGCCATAAGACTCTCGCTTCTTGATGCCCTGCGCTTTAGCCTGGAAGGCAATCAGGAAATAAAGGTCGTATCCTATACACCCCGGCAATCCCGGGAAGTGCTGGCCGGCGCTGAAGCGGTGTACGACCCGTTTCTGTTCTTCGATTCATCTTATCGTCGTGATGCGAACCTGGAATCGAGTGTGGCCGACATTGTCACCGAGGATTTTTTGCAGACCCAGACCGGGATAAGAAAACCGCTAAAGACAGGCGGTAGCCTGTCTACATATCTGGAAACCCGCTACAGTGATCTAAACAACGCCACGTTTTCCCGAACGTTTAAGCATATCGTCGCGCCAACGGTCGAAATGCGCCAACCCCTTTTGAACAATATTGGCGCTAAGAAGGAGCAAACGGCGATTAAAATTGCCAACTACAAGGCGAATATTTCCGATGAAGAATTCAGGGAAACCGTCATCGAAGTCACCAACCGGGTCGCCAAGGTGTACTGGCAGCTCTACTTATTCAAAGAGGTGATCGGCATCAACCGCAAGAATCTTGACATGGCCGAAGAAGTCTACCGGCGAGAAGCGGAACGCTTGGAAAGGGGCATCACCCAACCCCTGGATGTCGAACGGGCGCGCAGCAACGCCGAATCACGGCGCAGCACCCTGCTCAAATCGCTAGAGGAGTACCGTGTGGCCATGGATCGTCTCAAGCTTCTGCTCAACCGCGGGCAAATCCGGCTCGACGCTGATTATGAGGTTATCCCCATTGATACGCCGCGGACAGAACCGTTGGTCGTAAACGAAACCGAAATTATCGCCACGGCCCTGAAAAACCGCTCCGAAATCGTGAAAGTGCTTCAAGAGAAATTAATTCGCCAAGCAGATGAAGAATTGGCGGCCCATCAGCGTCTTCCTGAACTCGATGCCTTCGGGCGCTACAGTCTTAGTGGCTATGGCGATGATTTCAATGGTGCAACCGATGATATCGGATTCAATGACGATGATGGCTGGGAGGTCGGTCTTGTGTTCAAATGGGCCATTGGCAATCGTGCGGCCAATTCACGCCATCGGGAAACAATCCTCAAACGCCGTCAGGTCGACGCGCTGGTAGAACGTCTTGAAAACGACATCAAACTGGACATCAAACAAATATTGCATGGCATCGAAACCGCCCGCGGCGAAATTGCAGCAACACGAATTGCGAAAGCAGCGGCCAAGAAAGTTGTCGAAGGGGAATTTACCCGTTTCGATATCGGCCAGACGACCAATGAGGAGCTTTTGCGGGCCCAGGATTTACTGGCTTTGACGAGTCGCAGCCATTCCCGCGCGGTGGTGAATTACAATATTGCCTTGCATGAATTATCGCGGGCCCAGGGAATTCTTCCCGATGGGGTCACGATCGATCAGGCGCGCCGGTAGCCCTCGAACAGGTTGAACCTCTCCATGAAAAAAGCCACCCGTCACAAGCATTAGGTCCACGTCCGGCGGCGGACAAGAACAAAAACCGGCAGTCTATCCCGGCTTTTCCTCTCCCCTGGCCATCGAACCGATGACATGGCTCTGCGCGCGGCAGCACGAACCTCGAAAAGAGGGACGCCCTTAACTTATTAACTTGACACTCAATGGCATG
>JASFFM010000190.1:0-8081 GCA_050124295.1 Desulfobacterales bacterium
GGCATTGGGCGGCAGCCCTCTGATCGCCATGTGCCTGGAGGCCGGGCGCCAGGCCAGCCTACCCATGGCCGTTCACCTGGATCACTGCACGTCGGAGGATATCATAACAACGGCCTTGCAAGCCGGCCTCTCGTCGGTCATGGCCGATGGGTCCCATCTGGACGACGCGGCCAATATGGCTTTCACCAGCCGCATCGCCGAACATGCCCACCGTCAGGGAGCTTCAGTGGAAGCGGAACTGGGACGGCTTTCCGGCAGCGAGGACGGCTTGACCGTGGCCGATTACCAGGCGCGCTTGACCGACCCGGATCAGGCCATGGATTTCGCCCGCCGGGCCGGCGTCGACGCCCTGGCTGTCTGCATCGGCAACGTACACGGCCGCTACACGCAGCCACCGGACCTCGATTTCGATCGCTTGGCCGCCTTAAAGCAGCGTCTCGCGATCCCTATAGTGCTTCACGGCACCTCGGGCCTGCCCGATGACATGATCGGACGCGCCATTGCCCTGGGCGTGTGCAAATTCAACGTCAATACCGAACTGCGCCAAGCGGCCCTGCAGGCGGCCCAACAGTATCTAAGCACTTGCGTCAAGATGGAGTTGGTGGACCTCATGGAGGCCGTCATCAGGGCCATGCAAGCACCGGCCATGGCCAAGATCCGGCTTTTCGGTTCCGCCGGACGGGCCGCATGATCAGCGACGGGGGACACCGCCGGCGTCATCCATACTAAACCTATAAGGAGAAGACCATGAGCCAGACCAAGCACACCGTCCGAACCATTCAAAAAATGCGCGATGAAGGCCAAATCATCACCATGCTGACGGCCTACGACTACCCCACGGCCAAACAGATCAACGATGCCGGCATCGACATGATCCTGGTGGGGGACTCCTGCGCCATGGTGGTTCACGGCCACCCTAACACCCTCACGGCCACCATGGACATGATGGTCCTGCACTGCGCCGCCGTGGCCCGGGGCTGTGAGCGCACCATGGTGGTGGCCGACATGCCCTTCGGTTCCTTCCAGTACGGCATCGAAGAGACCATGCGCAATGCAGCCCGTTTCGTCACCGAGGCCAAGGTGGACGCCGTCAAGTTCGAAGCCACTCCCCAGCACATCGAAAAAACCAAGACCATCGTGGAAATGGGCATCGCCGTGGTGGGCCACGTGGGGCTCCACCCCCAGGCCGTGGGCGCCCTGGGCGGCCTCAGCGTGCAGGGCAAATCCGTCCAAACGGCCCGCAAAGTGGTCCGCGAGGCCCTGGCGCTCCAGGAAGCCGGCGTGTTTGCGATCATCTTCGAGGCCGTGCCGGCGAAGCTGTCATCCTATGTCACGCGCAAATTGCGGGTCCCCACCATCAGTATCGGCGGCGGGCCGGGCTGCTCGGGCCAGCTGCTGGTGACGCCGGACGTCCTGGGCATGTTCGACGCCTTCACCCCCAGTTTTGCCAAGCGTTACCAGGATTTCAACGGCCTGATGAAGGAGACCTTCGCCCGGTACGCCGAAGAGGTCCGCAGCGGCGTCTTCCCCGGGGAGGAGCATTCCTACAAGATGTCCGAGGAAGTCATGGACGCCATCGAGAGGGAGTTCGGGGCCGCCGAGTAGGCGCAGACCGCAACCCCCCGGCACGGGCCGACAATGCCCCCGCGATTTTCTACGCCCGGTCCAGGTCGGGCAAGCCAGCCGACCCACGGTTGAAAAAGGCCGGCATTGGCGCTAAGGGGATATGGACAGCGCGTTTCCGCCTGGCAGGGGAAACAATGCGGTTATCTATCCAACGCCCGGTCACCTTAGGACCCCGTGCGATGAGCCCATCCCCATGGCACAGCCACAACCCGGAAGGACGGCGGCGGGTCGTCGTTACCAAGGACCTGCCCGGCCGCCACTGGCTGGATCTGCTGGCGCGCGCCGACTGCCGGGTGGAGATCTATACCGGAACAGATCTGCTGTCGCCCGAGGTCATCACCGCGGCCCTCGGCCCCCGGTGCGCCGGCGTCATCGGTCAATTGACCGAGCGTTGGGACGACCCCCTTTTCAAGGCCCTACAGCAGGCCGGCGGCAGGGTTTACAGCAATTATGCCGTGGGGTACGACAATGTAGACCTTGCGGCCGCCACGCGCCGGGGCATCGCCGTGGGCAACACCCCCGGCGTGCTGACCGAAACCACCGCCGAAATGGCGGTGGCCCTCACCCTGGCCGCCGCCCGACGCCTCGGGGAGGCCGAGCGCTATCTGCGGGCCGGCCGTTTCAGCGGCTGGCTGCCGGGTCTACTGCTGGGCGACCTCCTGGAGGGCAAGACCCTCGGCGTCGTCGGCGTGGGGCGTATCGGAGGCGCCTACGCCCGCATGATGGCCCTGGGCCATCGGATGCACGTGGTCTACCACAGCCGCCACCCGCACCCCGACCTGGAGGAAGACATCGCGGCCTGGAGCGCCCTTCTGGCCTCCCGGGGAGCGCCCGGAATCACCTGCCGGCGCGCCGAATCCCTTGAAGACCTTCTGCAGTCGGCCGACTGCGTCAGCCTCCACACTCGCCTGGACGCCGCGACTCGTCATCTGATCGATGCCCGGGCGCTGGCCCTGATGAAGAAGGACGCCATTCTCGTCAATACCAGCCGTGGCCCGGTGATCAAGGAGGACGACCTGGTGGCCCACTGCCGCACCCATCCGGGTTTCCGGGCCGGGCTGGACGTTTTCGAAAAGGAGCCCGATCTGGCAGACGGCTTGGTGGATCTTGAAAATGTCGTCATCGTGCCCCACATCGGTTCGGCCACCCGCTGGACGCGGGAGGGTATGGCCGCCCTGGCCGCCGCCAATGTGGCCGGTGTCCTGATGGGCTATCCGCTCTGGAGGCGCCCGGACATGCTGCCCTTTCGGAAAGACAATCCGCCCCAGGCCGTGCCGAGTATCGTCAATGCCGAAGCATTAGGGCTGCCGGTCAACCCATAACCGCGTGGCATTACCGTTACGGGCATCCCTGCGCCCCCAGCGGCCGGCAGGATCCCGGGCCGGCTTCTCCGGTGGGCGGCGACCCCGGCTGCCCCCTTTCGGCCGCAGTGCCCAAGCCTGACAAATCAACGACCGGGAGAAATCCGCCCGGAAGGCGGCCGCCCCGGCAGCGGTACTAGAACCGGCGCCTGAACCGCACGATGTCCTGACGAATTTCACGACCGATCTGACCGGCGACTTCCAGGTAGCGCAGATGGGCCAGGGCCTCGCCCGTGGCAAACCATTGCTGGGCCACCGGAAACGATGCCCAGTCGTCTGCCAGGATGTCCCAGGTCATGCGGGCGGCCACCTCGTATCCGCTCAGGGCGCCGTCTTTGAGGACCGACAGGACCTCATTCAGCCGTTCATGATGGTGGGCGATCAATTCCTGAATCCGTTCCTTGAAACCGCTAAAAAGCCGTCGGTGGCCCGGCAGCACAAGATCCACCGCGTATTTTTGGACCTTTGCCAGGCTTTCCAAATATTGCTGCAAGGGGTTGCGGTCTTCACCCCAGCATTGAATATTGGGGGTGATCCCGGCCAGGATGTGATCGCCGGCGATGAAAAATCGATGGGTGGGTTCATACAGGCAGGTGTGGCCCAGGGTATGGCCCGGGGTCTGGACACATTCAAAAGCGTAGTCACCGATCCGGATGATATCCCCTTCGTCCAGCATCTGCATGGGCGGCACCCAGTCGGTGCCGAATTTGCTGCCGGGATGCGCCTGCAAGGCTTTCTTGAGCCGCTCCGCAGGAAATCCGTTGCGGCCGATATAAGCCAGCATGGGTCCGAAGCCCTGCCAGTTTTCAATGATTTCGGCCTCGGGGCGATTGAAGAAAACCCGCGTGTCTTCTCCCGCCAAACGGGTGATCAGCCCGAAATGATCCGAATGCAAATGGGTGATAAAAAAATCGGCCCGTTGCGGATCGATCCCGATGGCTTTCAGCCCGTCCAGAAGCGCTCGCAAGCAAATGTCGTGATTGAGGCCGGTGTCGATCACAAGACTTCGCCTGGATGATCGCACGGCATAGGCATTCAGATATTTGAGGGGTGTATCGGGCAGGGGCACTTTGATGCGAAAGAGATCTCGGGCTATTTCCTCAACCATCACGTCCCTTTGGGCTTTCCTGTGGATGGCATCTTCGGTCGGACCATCGCGTGGTGCCGCTCATGCCCGAAGGAAGCCTCTTTAACGTCAATCGATAAGCATGGTCTGAAACAGCGCCGCCGTTTAACATCCGGCGGCAGATGATTCAACCGCCCCCACGGCGATGGCGGCGACGGAAACAGGCCCCAGACCGGTGGATGAAGGTCGCCTTCAGCCCCCCGTGTTGAGAACCGTTTGAGGCGCGCCAACCACCCCGTCGGCCATCAACTGCTGGACGGTCGCCTGATCCATGGCCAGATATTGATTCAGCACCATCTGCGCATGCTCGCCCAGCAAAGGCGGCCGAAGTCTTGCCGAAGGCGAAGCGCTGGAGAATCGGTAGGGAAACCCCAACTGGGGAATTTCGTTTTCGACCGGATGCGGCATGGTGAACCTCATCTCACGGGCCTCCACCTGGGGACCGGCAAACACTTCCGCAATATCGAGGATCGGTCCGCAGGGAATGCCGGCCGCCTCGAACAGCCGCAGCCATTCCTCGCCGGTTTTGGTCTTCATCCTTGCCTCGAAGCGGGGCGCGATCTCATGACGGTGCCGGACACGCGCGTTATTGGTCGCAAAGCGTGGATCATCGATCAGTTCCTCAAGCCCCAGAAGCTGGCAGAACTTGGCATACATCACATCGCTGGTGGCGGCGACCTGCACCCAGCGCCCGTCGGCGGTCATGAACGCCCGGGCGGGCACCCGGTGGATATGATCCATGCCCCAGCGCCCGGGGGCCTTGCCGGTGATGAAATAATCCATGGCCATGATGGTCAACCAACTGACCACCCCATCGTACAAGGAAACGTCGATGTACTGCCCCGTGCCGTTTTCCAGTCGATGGATATAGGCCGCCAGGATGGCCGTAACCGCATGCGAGGCAGCCGTCAGATCGGTGACGGGAATACCGATTTTGGCCGGCGGACCGTCCTTCTCGCCGGTGATGGACATCAAGCCGGTCATGCCCTGGATGATGGGGTCATAGGCCTTCTTGTCCCGCAAGGGCCCGTTTTGACCGAATCCGGAAATGGAACAGTAAATGATTTGGGGATTCACTTTTTGTATCGCGGCATAGTCGATCCCCAATTTGAGGACCACCCCCGGGGTGAAATTCTCCACGACCACGTCGGCCTCCCCGGCCAGCTTCATGATGATCGCCCTGGCGCGGTCTTTTTTGAGATTCAGGACCAGGGATTGCTTGTTCCGATTCAAGGCCGTGAAATAGGCGCTCACCCCATTTTCCATGATCGGCGGCCAGAACCGGCTCTCATCGCCGCCGGGCGGCTCGATTTTGATCACTTCCGCGCCCAGATCGCCCAGCATCATCGTAGCGAACGGGCCGGAGAGCACCCGGGTGAAATCCAGGATACGCATTTTTTTTAACAGGGAGGGGGTATTCGTCATGTTGCCTGTCCTAAATCTGTCAAAGGTTGACATGCCCGTGGCCACAAGGATCGTGCCGCAGCTGCGGCCCGAGGGGGCCAATCGAGATCTCCTGCGGACAGCGCGAATGGCCCTGTCACTCCGGGTGGCGGCATCCGCAGCCCTCCGTCGGCATTCCGGTTTATTTCCTCAAGCTGAACTTCTTCTTGAAGATTGAGCGGGCAATCATGTTCTTCTGGGCTTGGGTCGTGCCGCCACCGATCTGAAACATACGCACGTCGCGGAACATCCGCTCCAGGGGCAAAGATTGCGAATACCCGGCCGCGCCGAACATCTGCAAGCTTTCGCTGACCACGTGCAGGGCCGCATGCCCGGTATAGGCTTTGGCCATGGAGGCTTCATCCATAAACGGAAGCCGCACGTTATGGGGCAGCTCCCTGGCGTTGCAAGCGGCCTTGTAAATCAGCAGGCGCGCCGCGTTGAGCTCCATTTCGGCATCGGCCATCATCCATTGCAGACCCTGGAAATCCGAGATCGGACGGCTGAAGGCCTTCCTTTTTTTCATATGGTCAATCGCCAGGTCATGGGCCCCCTGGGCGATACCCAGGGCCACGGAACTGGCACCCACCCGCTGGCCGTTATAACCGTACATCAATTTTTTGAACCCTTCGTTGCCTTCGCCCTTGACCACCACATTTTCGACCGGCACCGCACAGTCACTGAAAATCAGCTCGGTTTCGGGAATGCCTCTCAGGCCCATGGCTTTTTCCACGGTTCCGAAGGTAAATCCCGGGGTTCCCTTATCCACCAGAATGCCGCCGATACCCAGATCCTGGCCATCTTCAATGAACCGGGCAAAAATAAGATTGGTGACCGAGACCCCGCCGCCGGTAATCCAGTGCTTGGTGCCGTTGATGACGTAACGATCGCCCTTTTTTTCGGCGGTGGTCGCCAAATCGGTCAAGGCCGTCCCGGCTTCCGGTTCGGTCATGCCGATGGCCGGTTTGTCCCCTTCCTCCAAAATCCTGTAAGCCACGCGCTTGCGCTGGGCGTCGGTGCCGTAGGCCATGATACAGCCCAGGGCGCCCATGTTGGTTTCAACAATCGCCCGGGCGGTGACGCCACAGTATTTGGCCGTTGTTTCAATCGCCAGAACCGCATCCATAAGTGAGCTTTCCTGACCACCGTAGGCTTTGGGGATGGTCATCCCCAGAACACCCATTTCCCGTAACTGGTGAATGTTTTCCCAAGGATATTCGTGGTTTTCGTCCCAGCGGGCGGCCTTTTGGGCGAATACCTTTTTCCCAATCTCGTCCAGTGAGGCGACGATCTGTTTTTGTTCCTCGTTCAGTTGAAAATCCATTGTCAACGATGCTCCTTCTTCGGTTTGTGTGAAACGTTTTTAGTTCTTCGGCAGCGGCTGATATATCAGAGGCGGCCATCGGCGCAGGCCGGGGGGCCGGGGGACACAGCACGCCTGAATGCCAGACGGGGGTGCTTTGCGACGCGGCAAGGAAAAGGCCGCGATCAAAAACAGCCAAGGCGCTCCATGGGCACCCGGTGAGGCCGGTCTAGGATTTATTCCGTGGCGCCGCCGTTTTCTCGCCAGGCCTTGATCCCGCCTTCCAGGAATTTGACCCGACAGGCGCGTGCTTCGAGTTGACCGGCCACGGATTGGCTGACCGGACCGCCTTTCACGCAGTAAACCACGATGTCTTCATCTTGTGGCACCGACCCGATCCAATCGTCGATCAATGCTGGATCGCGCCAATCGGAACCCACAATCCTCTGCGGTGACTGCTCGTAATCATCTTTTCGCCTTACATCGAGCACCACGACCTTGTTCTTCTTTTTCAAAAGCTGTGCTAAATGCTGTATGGAAATGGAATCCGTCATGGGGAAGCCTCCTTTAACGGCAAGCCAGCGCCTTCGCCAGAGCTCTGCCGGGGGGTGATACCATCTTGTGTCAACCGCGCCGATAATAGGAAAGCGGGGTCATTCAAGCCCAGCGTACGGGTTATTCCGCTATCAATTCGCGCTTTGCTTGAAGGGTGTCTATCCTATTTGGGTTGGATACCAATCCGACGCGCGAACCTTTTTTAGACGGAAGATTTCTCGGCGCACCCGACACAGAGATCGCTCTCCGGCATGATCATGAGGCGGGCGAAGGGGATCGGTTCGTCACATTCCCGGCAGCGTCCGAAATCCGGATCGTCGATATCACGCAGCGTCTGTTCAAGCCGAGTAAGTTTGCTTCGCGATTTGCGCAGGGCGGCCTCGTTGATGCTTTTACTGTTGATGGCTTCCATGCGGGTCAGGCGTCCGATGGCATCGTCCGGCGCGATGGGCTGGGTCAATGCCTTATAGGCGTCGATATCATCTTTCAGTTCAGCGATGGTCTTCTGAATGTGGTCCGCAAGGGTTTGCTTCTGGTCCGTATTCATTTTCAGTGAAATCTTCCTTTTTGATGGGCAATGGGCAATATGGTCTCCTGCCATACACGATGCTGATCGATAGCGCATGCTTCAGGATTCCGATTGAATCAGACCAAGTGCTTTGGCCCG
>JASFFM010000191.1:0-8071 GCA_050124295.1 Desulfobacterales bacterium
CTGACGGGGAAAAGCCATGACCGCCAAAGGCCCCGTGTCCTCAAGAAGGCTATTGGCAAGCCTCAAGCCCACGTGGTAAGGGATATCCGTTTGAGCCATCCCACTGTCAGAGCGCTAAATAAAACCACATCGGTATTGTGCCCTGTACCATCAACGTATCGCCAGGTGTGCACCTTTAACGTGGATCGCTCATCGTCGTTTACGGTTCGGCGCGCGGGGCTGGGCGAGCGCGATAGCGCGCCGAGGGACATATCGCAGAAATTGGGGAAAGGAGAGCATTATGAAACGGTTTACCATGGGTATCGTTGTAATGTTCATCCTTTGAAACCCAAGCGGGTATAATGTTCACGCGCGCGCCAGCCTATCTGGGTCAATTCCGCATCGAAGAAGAGGTCTGTTTGCACATCCGCCCTGAGGAGATCATCATCATCCCGGCGAATGCCAACGGCCGGGATTGATGAAAAAGTCGAAACTCCGGGGCACCATGATGTGTGTTGCTGCCACGGGCGCGCTCACGCCTTTGGATCTGAGATGGTGTCTCCAAATCTTACCCAACATAGGGTTGGCAGCGCGGAGCAGGGGTGGAGATTTAACCCCCAAGCAAATTAGGCCTTTTAAGCCTCCTTCGCGGGGGCGACCTGAGCCCCCCCGCTTTGCGGGAGGAGACGCGCTAACGGATGGCATCGAACCACGATAGCGCACCAGGACCATGGCCGCCCCAACGAAAAACCGATAGGCGTATTGCCATCATCGGGGCCGGGGCGGCGGGGCTTTCGGCGGCGCATTATCTTTGGCGAAAGGGCTATCGGCGGATCACGGTGTTCGACCGCCGACCCCGGGTGGGCGGCAAATGCCTGACCCGCACGATCGCAGGCCGCAACTACGAGTTGGGGGCCCTGGTGGTGGGCAACCCTTACCCCCGGGTGCGCGAAATGATCGCCGCGGCGGGTCTCGAGGTCATGGCTCTCGATGCGATCCGGACGGTCGATACCCGACAACCCCGCGCCATCGCCTGGGCGGAAGAGGCCTATGACCGCTCGCCGCACGCGGCCAAGGTTCGCCTCCTGGCAGCCTATCTTCGACATTACCGGCGCTTGTCCCGCCCGGGCTTCCGGGGTCTGGAAAAAACAGATCTGGCCGGGGCCACGATGGCCGCCTGGCTGCGCCAAAGGGATCTCACCAATCTGCGCGCAGTGCTGGCCCCCTATTACGTCAGCTGGGGCTACGGCTACCTGGAACGGGTCAGCGCGGCTTATGTTTTCAAGCTGCTGGATCTTTACTACCGGGCCCTGGCCGTCAATTACCTCAAACCCCATCACGTGTGTCGTATGGGATTCATCCCCCAGGGCTATCAGCGGTTATGGGAGCGCATCGCCGAACCGTTTGAGTTGTGCCTGGGTGTCGACATCCGGGAGGTGCGGCGTGATCGGAGGGTAACCATCGCCCATGATGACCAGAAGCGTGAATTCGAGGCCCTGATCATGGCCTGCCCCATCCCCAATACCCTGCCGTTTCTGGATGTTCACCCCCGAGAGCGGGCCCTGATCGCGAAGATCAGAACGCTTGATTTTTTTACCATCACGGCCGCTGTGGACGGTCTGCCGGACAACCACCTGTTTTTCGTCCGCAACCATTTGACCCCGGCCCACGCCGGTCATATGGTTTCATGGTATCGACGTTGGCCGGAGTGCAATATCTTCGTTTTTTACATTATTGGCGCGTCCGGCCAGTCCATGGACGAGCTTGTGGGCCAGCTGATCCGTGATCTGGCAGGCATTGGGGCCGCGTTGCGCGTGATCCATGACAGCGCCCATTGGCATTATTTCCCTCATGTATCCGCCTCCAATCTGCGCGAGGGTTTTTACCGCGACTTCGAGAATCTGCAAGGTCATCGCCGGACCTGGTATGCGGGGGAACTGTTGGCGTTTCCAACCGTGGAGCATGTGGTGGCCTATTCCCAAAGATTGGTTGACCGCCATTTCTAGAATCAAGGAGAAGCCCTTGGCCCAACGGTGCTACCGAAAACTGCAGCAACATCTGAACCGGATGCCGGTAGGTTACCCACGGACTATCAGCGGGGTGGAAATCCGCATTCTGAAGCGACTCTTTACGCCCCGCGAAGCGGAGATCGCACTGCTGATGGACCACCGGCTGGAAACGGTGGATGCCATCCACCAGCGGGGCGCCGGCAACGGGATTGGCCGCGCGCAGGTCCGGTCGGCCCTGGAGGCCATGGCCCGCAAGGGGGCCGTTCTCAACGTGTGCCGCGAAGGGGAGGAGCATTTTGCCCTCGTGCCTTTCGTGGTGGGAATGTTCGAATTCCAATGCGGGTCCCTCTCCCAGGAGATGTACCGGGACACGGTGAACTATTTAAAACAGGGGTTTGCCCTCGAATACCTGAGTACGGCCCTGCCGCAAACACGGGTGATTCCGATTCGCCGCAGTCTGGCGAATGTTCACGCGGTCGCGACCTACGACGAAATACGGGCGCTGGTGGAGCGGGCCGGGGGACGGGTCGGTCTGGCACCCTGCATCTGTCGCCAAGGAAAGGATCTGGTGGGACAACCCTGTGACAGAACGGATCGGCGCGAGGTATGTCTGGTGCTGCGGGATCTGTTCGAACACGGCCAACGCTACGGCTTGGCAAAGGCCCTCAGCACCCGGGAGGCCTTGGATATTTTGGCGCGCAATGAGAAAGAAGGTCTCGTACTGCAGCCCTCCAACGAGCAGGAGCCCCAGTTTGTCTGCTCCTGCTGCCAGTGTTGTTGCGGTCTGTTGGGTATTCTCAACGCCCTGCCGGCGCCGGTTGATTTCGTGGCCAGCAACTACAGGGCCAACGTCGATGACACCTGTTGTAGCGGCTGCGGCGTCTGTCTCAAGCGCTGCCCGATGAGCGCGGTGGCACTTGCCGGTGGGACCGCGCGCATCGACTCCCAGCGCTGCATCGGCTGCGGGGCCTGTATACCGACCTGTGCCCAGCACGCGCTCGCCCTGGTGCACAAACCCGAATCGATCTCTCCGCCCTTGACCACCGATGCACTCTATGCCGCCATAGGGGCGCGCAAAGAGGGGGTTCTGGGCAAAGTCAAAACCGGCCTTCGGATTGTGCGACCGCATAAACACCGGGCCTCATAACCCTGGTAACCTTTGGATGCCGAGGCTGCCCGGGGCTGGTTTTGAGCCTAGGACGGCGCCCGGGTACGGGGATTTCATTTACGGCAAGCCAATTCAAAGGAGATGACATGACCATCGATATGGCCAAGATCAAAAACGAAGACGTCGAGCTCTGGGATAAGTCCACCACCCAGTTGAAAACATTCTGGGAGCAGGGGCCGCTGGTACTGGTCTTCCTGCGCCATTACGGCTGACCGTTCTGCCGCGAGCAGGTGGCGCAGTTGCGCCAGCACAAAGAACGGTTTGGGCGCCTCGGGGCGCAGGTGGTCCTGGTGGGGCTGGGGACAACAGGGGAGACGGCGGACTTCAAGAAAAACTTCGATGTGCCCTTCCCCATGATTGCCGACCCCCAGAAGCATCTTTTCAAGGCCTTCCAGCTCAAGCAAGGCTCAACGACAGACTTGTTGTCGGCAAATATGCTCGTGAAAGGCATGTCGGCCATGTTCAAAGGACATCGCATGGGAGTCCCCAAAGGGGATGTGCGCCAACTACCGGGGGTGTTCATCATCGACACCGGTGGGGAGATCCGATTTCAGCATTACGCCAAAGGACCAGCTGACCATCCGGATGCCGAGGACCTGTTGCAGGCCCTTCAACGAGAAGTGAAATGAAGATCGGGGGCCGGATGAGGATTGCCGACCATATCCGCACTGGGTCCGCACTTACAAAATTGGTGGTCAGGTTGAAGCACCTTAGCAGCAAACATTAGTTGTTCATCAACGGCCGGATTGCATTATTGCCCTATGGGCCGATGATTTTCAGGCGTCTACATACCGCCCACCGCCGGTGCCAGCCCGACCCGGTCACCATCGTTGAGCACCGTCTCGAAATCAACGATCCGGCTGTTGACGAAGGCCAGTTTGATATCCGTCCAGGAAATGCCGGCACGAACTGCCAGATCTTTCACCGTCTGTCCGTCGTCCAATTCGTAGGGTGTCGTGTTTTGGAATTCACAGGCCCCTTGTTGCGCCAGTTTTGAAAAGCAAACGAGAGATACTTTCATCATCGTTACTCCTTAGATAACAATTTATAATTTTTGAAGCATAAAAGCTTATAGTTAATAATTCCCATCAATACCCCCGAATCAATAGAGAGGTTTAGCAGTTAAGCGATAGGTAAAAACCCCTATTTTAGGCCGGCCATCCGACGGCTTGGTTGTGGTGATCGGCGCTCCGATGAAAAGCTTACCCCTGCTAAATTCTTCCGGCATTCATTCCGATCAAGGCGTGCAGGATGCTGATTTCGGTTTTCATGGAGAACCAGTGCGCATAAAGAGGGACCCGATGGATCGAAGTGAGATTTATGCCCGGGGCGAAGCCTTTTTCCGGGACAAGGCCTATGGAGCCACGCTGGGTTATGTGGAAACCGGCTTTATCAAAGCCCACGGCCGCGCGCTCAGCGATCGCTAAACCCTCCGTCCGCACAGCGCCGATGCCGTGGAGGCGACCACGGCGGGCATCCCCTCCATTACCTGCCCCGCCACATCCAGCTCAGGGTCGCAATTCAGGCCGCGCTGGCCGCCAAGGTCGCAATCATCGTGGCGGGTGGTATGCGGCGCGGCAGCGAGGTGTTCAGGCCCCGGACTTGGGGGTCGGCCCGGTGGGTGCGGGGCGTCCGTTCCTGCTGGATCTGGCCGCCGGCGGCCGGGGGAAGGGGGCGTAGACCTGGTCACGGGCTCGCGCGCGCGCCGCAGCGCCTGATGACCATGGTGGGAGCGGCCTATCCCGGGGCGGTGCGCCGGGACGGCTTGATGGGGGTTAAGGCCCTGGGGGTTTAGCGTTTCAAGACGGCCTGGATTCTTTCCAGGACCACCTGCTCCTGGGGTTCCAGCGTGCGCCCGATGGTGGCCACAGCCTGATCGATCATGGCCAGGGCTTCCTGTCGGTCCCCGGGGCCGGCGAGCAGCCGGGGCAGGGTGGCAACGGCCTGGTCGGCATCGGTTTGCACGATCCGGGACTGCTCCCGGACGATCTGGCGTATGTCTTCGGGCCCCAGATCCTTCATCCGCGGGCTTTCCGCAATAAGATGCTGGATGGCCTGATAGCCCTTGCGCCGCACCACCTGGTCCGCAAAGCCGATGGCCAGAAAAATGCGCACCATGGCATCCGGGAATTCACCGGCGGTCATGTGTTTGCGCCAGCGTTGGGCGTCCCGCCGCCGCAACTCCTCGAGCTGAAGGTCGTTGCGGGGGGCCACGTTGCCGACGAAATCGGCCAGCAGTTTCATTGCGGGGCTTTCATAGATGGCCTGAAACATCGTCTCACAGGCCGCATCCCGTGCATCACGGTAAAAATTAAGGCCCTCGACGACCATCTCGGACATCAGCGTTTCCCAGGCCCGGAAGGGGTTGTCTTCGGCCACCGGTAGACGACGCTCGTTACGCTTGATGTGGGCGGCGCCATGCTTGAAGAGGGTCATCCAGGGGTTGCGGTCAGAGAGCATATAGCGTTGCACGCGTAAGGGATGCAACTGGCGCATCATACCGGCCATGGTGTCGTTGTTGGCCAGCCGGACCCAGGGTGAGACCAAATTACGGTAGCAGAGGTCGGCGGCCTCGGAAATCTGGCGGACCGCCAAAAATGCTTTTTCGTCCTCGAGACCGTCGTCGAGGGCCAGAATGTCATCCATATTTTTTTCGACGTACTTGACCGCGTATTCGCCGGCCTGTTTCGGATCCTCCTCGATTTGCATTTCGTAGAGGCCGGGGGGCAGGTAGTTGAGCATGTCGAAGCTGGCAATGATCTCCTTGTGCTCCTTGCGGGCGATTTTGGCCGAGACGAAAATGCCCAGATGCCCGATTTTGGAGTGCCCGATGCACACGATCACCTGACCGCGGCGTTTGATCTCCTCGACGGTGCCGTAGGCTTTGACAATCCAGTTGAAGGCCTGCTGGGGCGGGGTGATGTTGTCCCCAAAGGAAGCGAAGACCACCACCGGGTTGTCGTTGCTTTTGAGGTCCACCCGCCGGCCCTCCTCGAGTTCGAATTCACCCCTTTCCAGCTTGTTGCCGACAAAAAGACCCTCCACGATCTGATGAATCTCCCGGTCGGTCATCAGGAAAAAGCCGCCCCACCACTTCTCGAAATCCAGAAACCTTTTTTCTTCCGTGTCCACATGGGCATAGACATGGTAATTTTTAGCCCAAAGGGTGTTGGCGGGGTTGAGGTTTTCAAAGTTGGCCACCAAATTGGCCCCGTCGAAGATGCCGTTGCCCAAATCGCTCAGCAGCGCATTGATCCAGGCGCCCCCTATGAGCCCCCCCAGATATCGCATCGGGTTGACCCCTTCCACCCCCCCCCAGTAGGAAAGCGGTGAACCGTTGAATACCATGGGGCCTACCAGATCCGGCCGTTCGGCACCGACCAGGGCGGCCGCCCAGCCCCCTTGGCAGTTGCCGATGACGGCCGGTTTGGGGGCCTGAGGATGGCGTGCACGGACCGTTTCCAAAAACTTGATCTGGGCGTTGCGTACGTCGGCCAGGGTCTGGCCGGGCACGGGCGCGGTAAAAAATATCAGAAAATAGACCGGATGACCGGCGTCCAGGGCCATGCCGATCTGGGAGTCCTTTTTCGAGCCCCCGATGCCGGGGCCGTGTCCGGCCCGGGGATCGAAGATGACGATCGGACGGCTGGTGGCTTGGGGGGCATCCGCCGCGATACGGGTTCGGTGGCGCCGATCCCTTGCTTCAATCCCCTGATCCGGAGCCCTTTCGCGACGACGGTCGATAATGCGTACCAAAGCATAGTTGACGGGCTGTGCGAAAGTGCGGCCGTCGGCAACCATCTCGTAGTCGAAGACCAGCACGGGGGGCTGACCTTGGTTGAGGTGCTCCAGATAGATGTTGCCGCGTTTGCGAAGAATATCGGCGAACAAAACGCTGCGCTGCGCCGTATCGGTCCAATAATCTGAAACATCCGTCATCCACTTTACCAAGGGATGGACTGACATACTGAATTCCTTTCCCAAACCGTCCGGGCCAATCATGGTCCGTCGAAATGACCCCGGCGGTTGATTCTTGGCGGGGCCGATAAAAAAACCGGATTCATATTAATGCTTCTGGTCTTAATTGCAATGGTTATCGGTCCATTTCGGCTGCCCGTTAACGCTTTTCAGCGCATCGTCCGTGCCCACCAAGATCAGCAATCCATCCCGCCAGCGGGGCAGCCGCTCGTCGGAAAGCAAGGCGCAACGGCGGTTCGAGGACCAGATGTCAAAAAGGCTGAAAACAGTAAAAGAGACAAACAACAGCAGGGAGGCCAGCCCCCCTTGACCAGCAGAGGCGCCACGGCCCATAGGGTTAGCCCTCCTAAGAACGGGTGGCGCATGAAGTGTTTCAGGTTGGACGGCAGGTAAGCGGCCGGAAAAATCACCAGGGCCAGCCACATCAGCACCCCCGTAAGGGGCAAGGTCCAGACGCGCGGATCGTAAATCGCCACGCGGGGGCAAAGGATTTGCCATAGACGATCCGCATGAATCCGGCCAGAGCGGTGATGCTGACTTTCATAAGGGGTGAAATATTGCCGAAAACAATGCCGCAGAGGCGCCCGCGGATTGGCATGCCTTGGATGAGCAGCCGGCGGGCATCCAGCGTATGGCGGCGCAGATGCATAACATCTTCAATCAGGACATAGGCGTGGCCCTTGGGAACCAACGCATGGCGGATGTCCCCCAGCAGGCACACGTCCAACTGGCAATCCTGCTCGGGTTTTCTAACGATCCATTCGGGTCGGCAGGTGAGCGGTAATCCGCTGATGTCACATGTCGATACCGGCAGGGATGTGTCGGGGGCTGTCATGGTGAAACCCATTTCCCGGGCTTTGATCGGGTGGCCAGGTTTTTCGCCGCTGGGGTCAACCTTCCCGTTTTCGGCGCGTGGGGGAAAAACTTGGTTGAGACG
>JASFFM010000192.1:0-8038 GCA_050124295.1 Desulfobacterales bacterium
CATCAAGTACACCATTGGTCTGCGGGTGAGCGAAGCCGAGGAAGAGGAAGGCTTGGACATCGGCGAGCACGGCGGCGAGGCCTACACGGCCTTTCCCCAGCATACGCTCGTATCCTAAACCGCCGTCCGGCGACTGTCCGGGGACGGATGGTCAAGACGGTCAGACGGTCACAGCGCGGGGCCGGGTGATAGCAGCCCGGTCCCCGCTCTCCTTCGGAAAACAGCCGGACCATCCCTTGAAAAAACCCTAAGGATATCCCTGTCGCGGTCCGCACCATCGGCGTTGGGTTCGTGGCCCGCTTTGGCGCCGATGGTGATGCGTTGCCAGGGGCGATCCTTAGGCCGAGGGTTTCATCAGAAGAAAAATTGTTGCCTGTCCGTCATGATGGCAAGGGTCAGGGGAGGCCCATGCCGGCACGTCTTGCTTGTATCTGCGCTTGGCGCGCGCTGTGACGGTGGGCCAAGCATCCGAGGCCTTCGAGGTTGCCAGGGAAGAGAGATCGACAGGGTGATGAAAAAACGCTACGGCGAAGCGACCCGCCACGGTCAGGACAACAAGCTCGAAATCGCCATCGGCAGCCAGATCCGCATCTTTCGCAAGCGCATGGATCTGACCATCGCCGATCTGGCCAGCCTGGCCGATTTGTCCAATGGCATGCTTTCCAAGATCGAAAACGGCTATGCCTCGCCGTCCCTGGCCACCCTGCAGTCTCTCGCCGATGCCTTGAACGTTCCGGTGACCGCCTTTTTCAGAAAGTACGAGGAGCGGCAGGATGCCAGTTATGTGCCCAGCGGTCAGGGTTTGGTGATCGAACGCCGGGGATCCAAAGCCGGTCACGCCTATCAGCTGCTGGGCCACAGCGTGGGCAAGACCATCGCGGTGGAGCCCTATCTCATCACCCTGACGGTGGAATCCGAGGTCTTCCCGCTGTTTCAGCACGCGGGCATGGAGTTCATTTACATGCTGGAAGGGCAACTGCTCTACCTGCACGGCGACAAATCTTATCGGCTGGCGCCGGGGGACTCTCTGTTCTTCGATGCGGACACCACCCATGGCCCCGAGGAGCTGGTCGAACTGCCGATCCGCTTTCTTTCCGTCATTGTCGCCCCGCGCTTTACCGATTAGCCGGGCGCCGAACAGGCACTCCGGGAAGTTCGCGGGAATACCCGCTGCGAGCGTTTCCGACGGGTTGCCCTCGTCATGAGGCGATCAGCGTAAGTTCGATGTTTACAAGGAGGTAGCATGTGTGCCATCGCCGGACTTCTCTTCAAGAACGGAGGACGCAATCCCCTGGGCATGACCACCGGGGAAGCATTGACGGCCATGCTGGATGCAACCCTGCACCGCGGCCCGGATTCGGCCGGCTGGGCCCTGTATCACGAACCGCGGGACGGTCATCTGCGCATGCGGTTCTTTATCCCGGAAGACGCCGCCGCGGCCGCCGAGATCGAGCGCATCGGCACTCTCCTGCAACGGCAGGGGATCGTTCCGCTTTCCGCGGAAACCATCGGGTGCACCTACCAGGTGCTGGCCGCCTACGACGGGGACGTCCTCGCCCTGACCCAGGCCATCGAGAGTGAAGCCCGCCTGGTCTCCATCGGGGCCAGCCTGGACATCATCAAGGATGTCGGACAACCCTACGCGGTGGCCCGTAAATATGACATTGCCCGCTTCGACGGCCGCCACGGCATCGCCCATGTGCGGCTGGCGACCGAATCCGGGGTCCACCCGGACACCTCGCACCCCTTCTGGGCCTGTGGTTTCGCGGACGTGGCCACGGTTCACAACGGGCAGATCACCAACTATTGGATCATGCGCCGCCGTCTGGAGCGCAAGGGCATGCGTTTTCAGACCGAAAACGACACGGAACTGATCGCCGTCTACCTGGCCTACCGCATGAGCCGCGGCGTGCCCCTCGAGGAGGCCCTGCAAAGCAGCTTGGACGATCTGGACGGGACCTTCTCCTATCTGGTGGCCACCCGGGACGCCATCGGGTACGCCAAGGACAAGCTGGCCGCCAAGCCGATGGTCAAATACGAAGACGGCGACCTGATCGCCATCTCCTCGGAGGAAGTCGGCCTCAACCGGCTTTTCCCGGGGCGGCCCCTCGAGACGAGCGAACCGGCGCCACTGACCTGCGGCCTGTGGTCGCGCAACGAACACCAATCGTCTCCGGCCCGGCCGGAGGTCAACTAGGGGGCCAAAGACAATGGCAACGATCGATCTTTCCGAAATGGCGATCCGAACGGCCAACGAGGTCATCAAGGGCTACGGCGCGATTCACCAGGATATGACGATCCTCAATCCCGACGCGCGCCACTATATCGCCGCCGGCCTGACCAATCCCATCGCCATCGAGATCTGCGGCTCGGCCGGCTATTTCTGCGGCGGGCTCAGCGACGGCCCCCGCATCCACGTCCAGAAAAATGTCAGCTGGGGCGTGGGCGACAACATGCTGGCCGGGGCCATCGTCGTGGAGGGCAATGCCGGGGCCATCGCCGGCGAGGCCCTGCGGGGCGGCGAGATCGTCATCAAGGGCAACATGGGCAGCCGCGCCGGCCAGGTCATGAAGAAGGGCACCCTGTGCTGCGCCGGCAGCGCCAGTTTCATGGCCGGCTATATGATGTACGGCGGCCGGATCATCATCCTGGGCAACTCCGGCCCGCGCGTGGGCGAAAATATGGCCGGCGGGGCGATTTTCGTGGGCGGTGCGATCGAATCGCTGGGCAGCGACGCCACCGTCGTGGACCCCGCGCCTGAAGAACTGGAGGACGTCCTGGCCTTTCTCCAGCGTTACGGGATCGCTTTCACGGGCGCCTTCCAGAAGGTCGTCAACAACGGCAAGGGCCTGACTTACGGCAAGCCTGAACCGCCCTCGCAGCGCATCCCCTTTCCGGTCTTTGCCGGCATCGACACCCCCTACTGGAACGCCAAAATCCAGGAGGACATCCGCGTCAAGGCCCAAATCGGGCGCTACCGCATTCGCGGGTATGGCACCACACGGCCGGTGCCCCATTTTTCCGATCTGGCCTTCAAAGGGGATATCGCCGCGGTCCTCGATCAGCTGGGCGATCTTCCGGCCGTCAATCTCCGCACGCTCATCGGCGACCGTCACGGCGCGCGGGCCATCGACCTGAGCATGCCGGTGATGATCGCCCCCATGAGCTACGGTGCCTTGAGTCCGGCCATAAAGCAGGCCCTGGGCATCGCCTCGCGTTTGTCGGGCATCGCCGACAACACGGGCGAAGGCGGGATGTATTCGGTGGAACGGGCCGAGGCCCGACAGCTGATTGCCCAGTGCCTCTCGGGCCGCCTGGGGTGGAATATCCACGACATGAAGCGCTCGGATGGGCTGGAGCTCTACATCTCCCAAGGGGCTAAACCGGGCCTGGGGGGACAGCTCATGGCGGCCAAACTGACCCCGGAGATCGCCGACATGCGTGGCATTCCGGCCGGCATGGACCTGCGCTCCCCCTCGCGCCATCCCGATATTCTGGGCGGTGATGACCTGGTCATGAAAGTCAACGAATTCAAGGAAGCGGTCGGAGGCCGCCTGCCGGTCAGCCTCAAGCTGGGCGGCGGACGCACGCGGGACGACGTTAAGATCGCCTTCAAGGATGGTCTGGACTTCATCGAGCTGGACGGCCTTCAGGGGGGCACCGGGGCCGCCGGGCACGAGGTCGCCGAGTACGTGGGGATTCCCACCCTGGCGGCCTTGATGGAGGCCGTCGACGGACTGGAGGAGATCGACGCCGGCGGGCAGCTGCCCATCGTCATGATGGGCGGCATCCAGAACGGCGTGGATGCCGCCAAGGCCGTCGCCCTGGGGGCTTCGGCGGTCGGGTTGGGCACCTCGCTCCTGGTGGCCGGCGGGTGCACGGGCTGTATGGATTGCAGCACCGGCAACTGCCCGGTGGGCATGGCCACCCAGGACGAAAGGACCGTCCAGCGCTGCGATGGCCAGCGGATCGCGCTTAAAATGCATGCCTACCTGGAATCGATACGCTGGCAGATGACGGCGATCGCCGCGGCCCTGGGTTACGGCGACATCCACCAGCTGTCGCGCGACGACCTGGTGGCCCTCACACCGGAAGCAGCCGCCTTGACACGCCTGCCCTACCGTCCTGAATCGCGCACCTTGGTGACGGGGATCGATCCGATTGACAGCGGTACCCCGCAAGGTCGTGAGACCGGCTCGGCCAATTACACGCGGCGCGACCGGCGCATCATTCGCACCATGGCGGGCACGGCAGTCAGCGATTCCCTCGCTCAGCGAAAAACATTGCAGCAGTTGCAAGTTCCGCGGGAAAACCCTTTCCCCGCCGAGCGACCCGCCTTGCTGGACGATCTGGTTTTCTTGTCGGCGGCCCTGACCCGCCTGGTGATCGATCCTTACCGGGAAGCCTGCAGCACGGCAACCTGCATTAGCCGATGGATGGATGTGGGACCGCGTCCGGCGGAGATTCCGGCGCTCAACCTGGCCCACCCGTTCTTCTTTACGGGCTTCGACGATGCCCCGGTCAATGTCCGTCAAGCGCTGGCCACGGTCCTCGCCGCGCAGGGATGCGGCTATATTGGGCGCCGTTCGCCCACGGATGGCCTGAAGTGGTCCGGGTCGCCACCTGCCGTCAAGTGGCTGCAGCTGCTGGATGACAGCGACACACCGGATTCCTCGGCCGCTGGACTGATCTGCTGGCCGGGGTCCGAAGACCGGCGCATGGATTTGCGGCGCCAGCGGCCTGATCAACTGCTGGGTCTGGTGGCCTCTGCCGATACACTGGGCGAGGCGCTGCCCTTGGCCCTGGATCACCAGCTGGACGTTCTGGTGCTGGACGGCACGGCTGGAATGACGACCCCCTGGGTCGAACTGAATGGTGCGCCGGACCTGACCCTCTGGCGAGACGCCATTGGCAGGCTGCGGCAACTGGGCAAGGAGGAGGAGATTGCCTTGCTCAGTTTTGGCGGCATGCGCACGGGCACCGATGTCGCCAAGGCTTTGGCCGTCAATTGTATGGCCTCGGTTTTCAGCCTGGCGGCGGGATTGGCCCTGGGCGGCGCACTGGCCGGGAAGACGCTGGTTTTCCAGGATGACCTTCCGGCGAAGGCTCTGGCCGAGGCCCTGGAAAACTGGATCCGGGCAACCTCGCAGGAAACGGCGATCATCGCGCGCTGCACCGGCAAGACCAATGTGCACAACCTGGAGCCCGAGGACATGCGCTGTATCACCCTCGCGGCGCAAACCGCTACCGGGATTCCCCTGGCTTCGGGCCAGGTCAAACGCGAAGGTTTTTGACGGCGCCGGTTTAGAGGCGACTTACGTACACGACGGATAGCAACCAAAGGGGATGAGATCATGAATCAAATCGTAGCGATGCAGGAGAAGACCACGGCGGAAACGGAGAAAAAGGAACAGGTCCGCAAATATTTAGCGGAACAGGGAATTGAATTTATCCTGGCGCTATTCGTGGACATTCACGGCAGCCCGAAAGTCAAACAGGTGCCGGTGGAGTGCTTCGACGACATCGTCGAGGATGGCGCCGGTTTTGCCGGCGGTGCCGTCTGGGGTTTGGGCCAGGGGCCCGAAAGCCACGATATGATGGCCCGGGCAGACCTGGACACCTTCTGCCAGCTGCCGTGGAAAACGAACGTGGCCATGGCCAGCTGTAACCTCTACGTTGACGAGGCGATCTGGCCCTTTTGCCCTCGCAACAACCTGATCCGTATGATGAATCGTTTTGCCGAGGAGGGCTATCTGCTTAACGGGGGCTTCGAGCCCGAGCATTTCCTGGTGGAGAAGAGGGCCGACGGCAACATCCGGCCCTGGGATCCGCAGGGCATCGATGTCCTGGCCAAACCCTGCTATGATTTCAAGGGCATGTGTCAGAGCATGGATTATCTCCAGGACATCATTCGCCACGGCAACCAGATGGGCTTTGGGATCTACCAGAGCGATCACGAGGACGCCAACGGCCAGTACGAAATCAACTTCGGCTGGACCAACGCCCTGCACACGGCGGACCGCCTCGTGCGTTTCCGGATGCTGGCCGGTCAGACGGCTCTCAAATACGGCGCTACAGCAACCTTCCTGGCCAAGCCCTTCGACGACAAAACCGGATCCGGTGCCCATTTTCACTTCCATGTCGCTGATGCCGGCAGCCAGCAAAATCTCTTTCCGGTCAACGGCGATGGGACCGACCTCAAGTCCATGGGGCTCTCCGAGACGGCCATCCACTATATCGGCGGGCTGCTGAAGCACATCCGCGCCTTGACGGCCATTTCTTCACCGAGTATCAATTGCTACCGTCGTATTCAAAGCGGAGAGTTCGTCTACTCGTCCACCTCGGGCTACACCTGGACGCCGGCCTTTGCCTCCTACGGCGACAACAACCGCACCCAGCTCTACCGGTGCC
Organism: Desulfobacterales bacterium; assembly: GCA_050124295.1. Taxonomy (GTDB): domain Bacteria; phylum Desulfobacterota; class Desulfobacteria; order Desulfobacterales; family UBA5852; genus JABZFP01. The sequence goes on from JASFFM010000192.1 coordinate 6,412, forward strand.
CGGACAACCAACGGGTCGAGGACCGCTCGCCGTCGGCCATGGTCAACCCGTACCTTTTTATGGCGGCCCACATGGCCGCCGGATTGGACGGCATCCGAAATCGGATCGATCCCGGCAATCCCATCATCGGCGAAAATGTCTGGGATCTCTCCTACGACCAGCGACGCGAACGCGGTATGCGCCTGCTTCCCCAGAACCTGCTCGAGGCCGTCGAGGCGCTTGAATCCGATGCGGTGGTCATGGCAGGCCTGGGACCGATCGCGAACGAATTTGTCCGGCTCAAAAAGGGGGAGTGGGGGGAATTCATGAAACATGTCACCCCCTGGGAGGTCGACCGTTACCTCACCCTGCTCTGAATGCGTCTGCCAGAGCGATGAAGGCATCGCCCCCCGGTTTCCGGAAAGGTAAAAGCGCAACATCGGCCGGCGAGGGCGGCAGCTGACATTTTACGGCGCTGTTGAAGAAAAGCCATGGTCTATCAAACCGTCATTGACATGCTGGCCGCCAGCGGTGCGGCCTACACGATCCACCGTCATCCGCCCGTGACCACGATCGAGGAAGCCCGGGCCAAGGTGCCCCATCTGACCCGCAATCTTTTGAAAACGATCGCCTTCCGGATCAAGGATGGGGACTGGATCCTGGCGGCTGTCAGCGGCGCCGGACGAATTGACTACAAAAAGCTGGCAGCGGCTGTCGGCCTGAAGCGCACTGCCCTGCGCTCGATCGCGCCCGCTGAAGTGGCCACACAACTCGGTTTTGAAATCGGCGGTGTGGGCCCCTTTCCCGTCCGCCCGGACGTGCGGGTCGTCTTCGACGACCGGCTGCCGCCCCTGGGGATGATCTTTTGCGGCAGCGGTAGCAATACGCGTACGGTAGAAATGCAGATGGCCGACTTGCTGGAGCTCACCCGCGGCAAAGTGGCCCCGATTCTCCGGTCAAACGGTGGCATCGAAGGCGGTGGGATCGGCGGGACCGAGAACTTGCCGAAGCCGGCCGGCGACTAAAGCTTATTGTCCAGACCCCCGGGCGGCAAGCGCCCAAGAGTCCCCTCGCCACCCAAGATCATTGCCGGCCCTCAGACCCAAAGCTGGTTTATCCCGCGTTAGGGACCTTACCTTTAGACCGAGACTCGAGGACGTCTACGTCCCCTTTGAAATTCCATCCCCACAGATCGTCCCTAAAATTATATAAAAATGCCTCTTTGACCCGGAAACCGCATGCGTTGGAGGCCGCCCGTACAAGGCCTTCCGGCGCCCCCCGGCAGGCCTGCGACCGCCAGCACCTGACAACGCCGCAAAGGGAGGCCGCGGGCTGGCCCGCCGGGTGCAAAGGGTATGCGCTGCGTTCGGCAATGCGCCCCTCACCAAGGGTCGCCGGACATCTTTAGGGCAACCTTCCCTTAAGACCGGGAACCCATGCATCCCAGCAAGTGGGCCTAACTATTTTCATGGAATGTTCGGTTAGACCTAAATTCGAAAACGTTTACGTCCCCTTTGAAATCCATTCCCGCAAACCGTCTTCGAACGTATCAAAAATGCCTCTTTTACTTCGCTTGAAACGACAATGCCGCTTGATTCAAAATCAACGATTTTAACGCATTTATTCAACCCATCAATTGGATCATAAC
>JASFFM010000193.1:0-8023 GCA_050124295.1 Desulfobacterales bacterium
CGCGTTAAATAAGGCCTTACCGTGGCCGCCCTCCGAAGCGCCCGCGCACAGCCCGGAACGGTCGCCAGCGGTGGCCTTCGATCGTGACCTGTGCATGGAATTTGCCGTTGGATCCGTCGCCCGGGTGCTGGGCCCGGCCTTTGCCGCCGTGGATAGCTACCCTGCCCGGGTGCGCCTGCCCGACACGCCGCTGATGCTGGTGGATCGTATCCTGCGGGTGGATGCCCAAAAAGGTGTCCTGGGCCCCGGCCGCCTGGTGACCGAGCACGACGTTCGGCCCGGCGCCTGGTACCTGGACGGCGACCGGGCACCGGTCTGTATCGCGGTGGAAGCCGGCCAGGCCGATCTTTTTCTCGCGGCCTACATGGGCATCGATCTGGTGGTCAAGGGCGAGCGCACCTACCGGCTGCTGGATGCCGCGGTGACCTTCCATCGCGGTCTGCCGCGGCCGGGGGAGGTCATTCGTTATGACATCGCGATCGATAAATTTATCCGCCAGGGCCCCACATGGATGTTCTTCTTCCGCTTCGAGGGCACGATCGAGGGCGCCCCGCTGATCACCATGCGCAACGGCTGTGCCGGCTTTTTTACGGAGGAAGAAGTACGTCATTCGGGCGGTGTTATCCTGACGGCGGACGATCTCGCACCCCGTCCGGGAACGGCCCCCCGCGATTGGCAGACGCCCGTGCCCATGATCGCGGAGCGCTACGATGCCGCCGGGCTGGAAGCCTTGCGGGAAGGCGACCTGGCGGCCTGTTTCGGCCAGACCTTCGCCGGTATTCAACTTCCCAAGGCACAACGGCTGCCCGGCGGGCGCATGGCCTTGATCGACCGGGTTCAGACACTGGACCCGGCCGGGGGGCGCTACGGGCTTGGCCTGATTCGGGCCGAAGCCGACATCCATCCGGACGACTGGTTTCTGACCTGTCATTTCGTCGATGACATGGTCATGCCGGGGACCCTGATGTACGAATGCTGTGCCCATACCCTGCGGATCTATCTTCAGCGCATGGGCTGGATCAGCCACCGGCCGGATGTGGTCTACGAGCCGGTGATTGGCCGCCAAGCCGTTTTGAAATGCCGGGGGCCGGTCACCCCGCAAACCCGCCAGGTGGTCTATGAGGTCGAAATCAGCGCGATCGGTTTCAACCCCGAACCCTTTGTGATTGCCGATGCCCACATGTACGCCGACGGGCAGCGGATCGTCATGTTCCGGGGGATGACCATGAAAATGACGGGCCTGGACCGCGCCGCGCTGGAAGATTTCTGGCGAACCCGTGAAGCGCCCAAAACCCGCCCGGCAACGGCGTCCCTTGCGCCATCCCCGGAGGACTATATCTTCACGCGCGATCATGTCATCGAATTCGCTACCGGAGCGCCCTCCCAGGCCTTTGGCCCCCCCTACCGCCCCTTCGATGACGCGCGTTTCATTGCGCGCTTGCCGGGACCGCCCTACGCCTTCATCGATGGGGTCACGAGCATCGAACCGGCGCCCTGGGTCCTGGCACCCGACGGGTGGCTGCAGACGGTTTGCCACGTCCATCCCCAGGACTGGTATTTCCGCAGCAACGGCACGCCCACGATGCCCCTGTGCATATTGATGGAAATTGCCCTGCAGGCCTGCGGATTTCTGGCGGCCTACATGGGCTCCGCTCTGCAGAGTGATCAAGATCTCCATTTTCGCAATCTGGACGGTGCAGCCACCCTGCATGCCAATGCCACGGGCCAGGCCGGGCCGGTGCAGGCCCGCGCACGCCTGCTGAAGTTCAGCGCGGCCGGCGATATGCTGATTGAACACTATGCCTTTGAAGTCCACCAGGCGGACCGCAAGATTTACGAAGGGGAAACCTCGTTCGGTTTTTTCACGCCCGCCGCCCTGGCCCACCAGGTGGGGCTGGCCGAAGACGATCGGCCGAAGACGATGGATGGGGAGGCGAGGCCGGCAACCCGCCCGCCCGTCACGCTGGAAGACCTCGCCCCGCTGACACCTGACGATCCCCGGGTGCTGCCTTGGGGCAAGAGCGCCCTGCCCTCCCGGGCGCTGCGGATGATCGACCGCATCGAGCAGTTTGTTCCCGACGGCGGCCCCCACGGCCTGGGATTCGTTCGGGGCTCCAAGCGCATCGATCCCCAGGAATGGTTTTTCAAGGCCCATTTTTATCAGGACCCGGTCTGTCCCGGATCGCTGGGGATTGAATCCTGCATTCAATTGCTGCGCTATGCCGCCGGTGCTTTCTGGCCCGCCTATACCAAGACCCACACCATGGCCTTGCTGGCGCCCGCGCCCCATTCCTGGCGCTACCGGGGCCAGATCCTCCCCACCAGCCGGGAAGTCGAGGTAGACGCCATGATCACGGAGCGCCGCGATGGGCCCCAACCCCTGCTCAAGGCTGACGGCTACTTGAAATGCGACGGACTTTGCATATATAAGATGCAGAATTTTGGCCTGCACCTGATACCCCGGGAGACCCCCTGACAACCAGGAAAGACTGACGCCGCATGCGCTACAGCAAGGTTACGATTGAATCCATCGGCTACGAACTGGCCCCTAACGTGGTGACGGCTGAAGATCTGGAAAGCCGCCTGGCGCCGCTGTACGCACAGTTGCACCTGAAGCCGGGACAACTGGAGCAACTGACCGGTATTGAAGAAAGCCGTTACTGGGACCCGGATTTCAAGCTCTCACGGGGGGCGATCCGCGCAGGCCGCAAAGCCCTCGACCAGTCCGCCGTCCCGTCCGATCAGATCGGCATGCTGATCTACGGGGCGGTCTGCCGGGAGAATCTGGAACCGGCCACGGCCTGCGCCGTCGCCGATGGTCTGGGCATCGGGCCCGCGGCGCAGGTGTTCGATGTCTCCAATGCCTGCATCGGCATCCTGAACGGCATGCTCCAGGTGGCCAATGCCATTGAACTGGGTCAAATTCGCGCTGGCCTGGTTTTGGCCTGCGAATCCTGCCGCCAGATCGTCGACGGCACCATCGAACGGATGCTGCAGGCCATGGATATGGAAATCTTCAAACATTGCCTGGCCACCCTCACCGGCGGTTCCGGTGCGGCCGCCGTCTTGCTCTCGGACGGGTCCTTCGGTCCTCGCGGCCACCGCCTGCGAGGCGGTATCGTGCAAAATGCCGTTCGTCATCATCGCTTGTGCACCTGGGGACCCGACACCGGCATTCCGGCCAGCGCCCCCCATGTGATGAATACGGATTCCGTGGGGGTCTTACAGAATGGCGTGCAGCTGGGTGTGGAAACCTTCAAGGCCTTTCGGCAGGAGATGAACTGGGGCCGCGACCAGCCGGACAAGGTCATCTGCCACCAGGTGGGCACCTCCCACCAGCAGGCGATCCTCAAGGCCATCGGTCTTCCCGCCTCCCGCGACTTCACGACCTTCCGCTATCTGGGCAACATGGGCACGGTATCGCTGATCGTGACGGCGGCCATCGCGGATGAACGGGGCTTTTTGGCGCCGGGCGACAAGGTGGGTTTTCTGGGCATCGGCAGCGGGCTGAACTGCCTGATGCTCGGTATCGAATGGTAAACCGGGCCGCGTAGGGGGCCGCCCCGTCCAGGGCCCGCGACGCGCACAGACGGGAGAAACCTAAACGGATCATGAAAGCCATCTTCCGTCACCTCTACCCCTTCCGGTCCCGCTGGGTGACCGTCAACGGCCAACGCTGTCACTATGTCGACGAAGGCCGCGGCGAAACGCTCCTCATGCTCCACGGCAACCCGACCTGGTCGTTTTACTACCGGCACCTGATTACCGCGCTTGCGCCCCGCTACCGGGTCGTCGCACCGGATCATATCGGTTGCGGGCTTTCGGCCAAACCCGGCCCCGAAGCATACGCCTACCGCCTGGAAAATCGGGTCAACGATCTTGAAGCCTTGATCGCCGCGGTAATCCCCGACGGACCGATCACGCTGGTGGTACACGACTGGGGGGGGATGATCGGCATGGCCTTTGCGCTTCGCCATCCGCAACGCATCCGGCGTTTGGTGATCACCAACACCAGCGGCTTTCTGCCGCCGGCCGGAAAACCCATCCCATTGCGCCTGCGTCTGATCCGCAATCTGCGGGCTTTCGCCGAACCGGCCGTTTTGGGATTGAATCTTTTCGCCCGGGCGGCCCTGATCATGGCCGTGCGCAAACGGATGCCCCCCGATGTGCGACGCGCCCTCGTGGCCCCTTACGACCGTCCGCGCAACCGCATCGCCACGCTGCGCTTCGTTCAGGATATCCCTTTGTCGGCGCAGGATCCGAGCTATGCCCTGGTGGCATGGGTCGACCGCAACCTGCACCGCCTGGGCCGCCGGCCCATGTTGATCTGCTGGGGCAAACATGATTTCGTTTTCGACCTTGATTATTTCCATGAGTGGCGGCGCCGGTTCCCCGACGCCCAAGCGCATCTCTTCGAAGCGGCCGGACACTATCTACTGGAAGATGAGCCCGAGGCCGTGACCCATGCCATTCGTCGCTTTTTGCACGAGCATGCCATCGAATCGACGTGAGGCCGGGAGTTGACCATGCCAACCATCGACCACCCTGATCAACAGGCGCTCGTCAATATCGCCTATCGCTTGCGGGAGACGGCCCGGCGTCTGCCCTTCAAGCGCGCGGTGGTCTATCCTGTCGGCCGGGACCGCTTTGGCCGCCCGACTTACGCCCATCTGACGTTTGAGCAGCTGGAGCGCGATTCCGACAGCCTGGCGGCCGGATTGGAAACCACCGGCATCCAACGCGGGACCAAGACCGTACTGATGGTCAAACCGGGCATCGAATTCTTCGTCTTGATCTTTGCCATGTTCAAATGCGGGGCCGTGCCCGTGGTGGTGGACCCTGGCATGGGCCTCCGGCGCATGATACGCTGCCTGGCATCCACCCGTCCGGAAGCCTTCATCGGTATTCCCCTGGCCCATATGGTACGCGTCGGTTTCCCCAAATATTTCACTTCGATTCAGACCCATGTGACCGTGGGGCCACGATGGTGCTGGGGCGGGGCCACCCTCGAAAAGCTCTATCTCCGCCCCTGGCGGAGCTACGCCATGGCCGCCACCACCCGGGATGAAACCGCGGCCATCCTTTTTACCACCGGCAGCACCGGTCCGGCCAAGGGCGTGGTTTACACCCACGGCAATTTCGATGCCCAGGTCCGCCAGATCCAGACCCACTTCGCTATCGGGGACGACGAAATCGATTTGCCCACCTTCCCCCTCTTCGCCCTCTTCGATCCGGCCCTCGGCATGACGGCCGTCATACCGGATATGGATCCACGCAAACCGGCCCAGGTGGATCCGGAAAACATCATTGCGCCGATCCTCAACCATGGGGTAACCAATATGTTCGCCTCCCCTGCGCTGTTGAACCGGGTGGGGGCCTTTGGTAAAAAACGCGGCGTGCGCCTGCCCTCGCTGCGCCGGGTCGTCTCCGCCGGAGCACCGGTGGCGCCGGCCAACATCGAACAGTTTTCTTCCCTGCTGACCGAAACCTGCGAAATTCACACCCCTTATGGCGCCACCGAAGCGGTTCCCATCATATCCATGGGAAGCCACGAAATACTGAACGAAACACGCGCCCTGAGTGAACAGGGTTACGGCATGTGTGTCGGCCGTCCCATCGGGCAGACCGATGTGCGCATCATCCGCATCACGGACGAGCCCATCGCCAACTGGTCGGATGCCCTGCCCGTGGCCGATGGCGATATCGGCGAAATCGTCGTGCGCGGCGATCTCGTCACGCGGCGCTACTATCGGGATGAAAAGGCCGATGCCCTGGCCAAAATAGCCGATGGGGACACCTTCTGGCATCGCATGGGGGATTTGGGCTGGCGGGACAGCAAGAACCGCATCTGGTTTTGCGGACGCAAGAGCCACCGGGTCGGCACCCCCGCGGGCGACATGTTTACGATTCCCTGTGAGGCGCTTTTCAACAACCACCCCGGGGTGTACCGCAGTGCCCTGGTGGGTATCGGGCCACGTCCCCGTCAGGTGCCGATCATCTGTATCGAACGCAGCCCCGAGGGCCATAACATGAAACGCCGCCAACTGAGGGAAGAACTGCTTGCCATCGCTGCCGCGTCACCACTGACCCGCAATATCCGGCAGGTTCTCTTCCAAAATCGCTTCCCGGTGGATATCCGCCACAATTCCAAGATTTTCCGGGAGCAGTTGGCCGTGTGGGCCGAAGGCCGCGTCACGCCGGACGCGCTTTCCCAGGACGCATCCGAGGAAGAACCACCATGACCGCCGCGCAACCCCTGGCACTGAAAAACATTCTCGTCACCGGCGGCGGCGGATTCCTGGGGCAGGCCATCGTAAACCGGCTGGTGGATCGCGGTGCCGCCGTACGCAGCTTTTCCCGCTCGCGGTATGCGGCCCTGGATGCCCTGGGGGTCGACCATATCCAGGGCGATTTGACGGATGCCGAAGCCGTCCGACAAGCCTGCCGGGACGTCGATCTGGTGTTTCATGCCGCCGCCAAGGCAGGGGTCTGGGGCCCTTACGAGACCTACCATCTGGCCAATGTCGTGGGCACCGAGAACGTCATTGCGGCATGCCGTTGGAACGGTGTGGACCGTCTGGTCTACACCAGCTCGCCCAGCGTCATCTTCAACGGCCGCGACATGGAGGGGGTGGACGAATCGGCGCCCTATCCACCGACCTACCATGCCCCCTACCCGCGCACCAAAGCCATGGCCGAACAACGTGTCCGCCAGGCCGCAGGCCGCGGGTTAAAAACCATTGCCCTGCGACCGCACCTGATCTGGGGCCCCGGAGACAACCACCTCGTGCCCCGCATCATCCGACGCGCCCGGCAACTGCGCATCGTCGGCCCCGGCACCAACAAGGTCGACACGATTTATATCGACAATGCGGCCCAGGCCCACATTCTGGCGGCGGAAGCACTGGCCGACAAACCGGAACTGTCCGGTCGGGTCTATTTCATCAGCCAGGATGCGCCCATCGGTTTGTGGGACATGGTGAATGCCATTCTGGCCGCGGCGGACCTTCCCCCGGTCCGGGGCCGCCTATCGGCGAGGAGCGCCCGCTGCATGGGTGCGGTACTGGAATGGATTTATCGGACCTTCCGGCTGCCCGGAGAACCCCGCATGACCCGTTTCGTGGCGGAAGAACTGGCGACATCGCACTGGTTCGATATCGGCGCCGCCAAGCGGGATCTTGGCTACCGGCCGCAGATTTCGACCGAGGAAGGATTGCGCAGGCTGCGGCAATGGCTCCAGGAGACGAAGCCCTAAGCCTGAAAACATTGAATTGACCGAATCAGATCAGGAGTAATGTCTATGCAACTGACCGATCTGCAGCCCCTTGAGAAGTGGGTCGAACTGGAAGAGGCCATTCACCGGCGCTCGGGTATGCGCGCCAGTATTTACGATGTGGACGGTGTCGGTATAACGGGCCGCTCACAGCACGCCAACGATCTCTGCCCGGCCATTCGGGATACGGGGAAGGGACAGACCTATATCTGCGCCGTGGCCCATCAGAACATGGCCGCCATGGCCCGCAAGGGCAACGCGCCCGTCATCGAGGAATGCGATGCCGGATTGATCAAAATCGTGGTGCCGATTTTCGCCGGCGACGAGTTTATCGGTGCCGCCGGCGGCTGCGGTCTGCTCCTGGAAGACGGTGAAGTCGACGATTTCATGATCAACAAGACCACCGACCTGGCGGAAGAGAAAATCGCCGCATTGGCGGGAAGCGTTGCCACCATCACCCCGCATGAAGCCGAAAAGCTGGCCGCCTTTATCGCCGGCGAGATCGAGCGGGTGGTGAAAGGCTACCAGGGGTAGGCCCCCGCCCCCCAATCTCGGCCTTCTCCTGCAGGATCTTGAGAAGAAAACCGGCCACACACTGATTGGGGCCCCCCTGGCCGGCAATGCGGTCAGGTTGCCTGAAGTTCTGACCCGCGAAGAAACCAAGCGGCTCATGGCGAACCTGGAGGGCGTCTACCACCTGATGGCAGCATTGATGTATGGTGCCGGCTTGCGGTTGATGGAAACCGTGCG
>JASFFM010000194.1:0-7949 GCA_050124295.1 Desulfobacterales bacterium
GTAGCCGGACAGATGGGCCGCAACCTTTATTTAAACACGGAACCAATTCAGCCAAACGAATGGCCATAACTATTTTCATGCCATGCTCGGGAGAGAGATGATGCCGGTGGCTGGCGCCTGAACCTGGAGGCCGACGGCCGGTGGCGCATCGGGTCTTCCCAGGCCCTATCGGGAAAGGCAATGGATCAGGGCAGGTTGAGGGTGGCCCCGCGCCCGGCCAGGGTGATGGGGGTGGGGGGTGTCGAGGCGACGATGCTGCCGCCCCCCCCGGAACCGCTGCGCAGTTCGACCCGCGAGCCGGAAGCGATATCGAACAAACCGGAAGCACTGTTGGCGATGCTGCCGATATCCACGCCCTGGTTGACATCATACAGGTGGACCGTACTGCCCCCGTTGTTGTTGACGGCCAGGGCCAGGTACTCGCAAAGTTCGGCGGAGAGTTCGTTGGCACCGATATAGACCGCCAGATCATCAAAGGCGGCCACGGGAGGATGACGCAGAAAATTGGGCGTTCCGCTGGCATTGTTGCCCCGGTGCGATCCCGCCGCAAGGGCGTCGAATACGTTTCCATTGCCGTCGGCATCCATGGGACCGGCACTGACCAGCACGGCCGCCACGGCAAAGGCCGTCCCGCTGCCGTCGGCGTCGACCACCCGCGGGGCACCGGCCAGACCGGTGCGCAAGGCCTTGCAGCCGGCGAAGCGGTTGGCCGCAAGGTTCGTGTTCAGGGCATACCGCAGGGTGCGTTTGTAGGCGTCGGCCGGGGCGATCGCCAGGGTCAGATAGGGCAGGTTGCCGCTGGCAACGCCCGTGTTTTCCAATCCGTCCCCGTCACTGTCGGCCCAGGGTAAACGACCGTTGTGGACCGTAAAGCTGATGAGTGCCGAGCGGGCCTGCTGCAGGTGTTCTACGGTGGCCGTGCGCGCTTTGCGTTCGGTGAGGATCTTCATCAGCGAAACGCCGCCGCCGGCCAGGATGCCGATAATGATCATCACCACGGCGATTTCCAACAGGGTGAAGCCTTCCTGGTTTCCTATGGGCGACGACGGGCGATGGTTCATTTCGGCGGGTCCTGACAACACCCGGGGCCATCCCCCGGCGCGGACCGTCAGACGATCCACGCCGGCGATGGGCGGGTTGGATGACTAGAACTGATTGTAAAAGGTGCCCACGTTGGTGCCGGTGGTATAGGCCACATTCCCGGTGATGCTGCCCGTGTTATAGACACCGTCATCATACTTGGTGTCGATTTCCAGGCAAACCTCGGCCGGGAGGTTAAAATAGCGAAGATAGTGGGCCGGTGGTGACGAGGCGCTGGGCGGATTGACCCATACCAGATCCACGTCATCGCCAAAGGGATGTTTCGGCAAATCGGAGGTGCCGTTGTAAGTGCCGCTGATCAGGCCGCACAGACCCAGATCGTTGAACACTTCAAAGCGTTCGTTGTTGGCGATCTGCCCGTTCCCATTGCCTTCGTTATCGGGGCCGTTGGGCGGGATAGGGGCCAGGTTTTCATCACCCGGGTAGACACTGTAGCGATCATAGAAGGTCATCACGGCGGCCCGGATCTCATCGCCTTGTTTCACGACCCGCTTGACTTTAGCGTTCTGGATCATGGCCTGACCTTTCAACACGCCGCCGATCAGCAAACCGATAATGACCATTACGATGGCGATTTCGATCAGGGTAAAACCTGCCTGGTTGTTTGCCGGATTCAGTAACCGTTTCATGATTATCTCCTCATAGGTTTAACTCGTGACAGTCCCCGTGCTGGCGACCATCCGATATAATTATTTCTGCTGGATCGTTTATCGGTCATGGTCGGGATAAACTTAAGCAATTTGCCCTTTTCACGAATGCTCATGTGTCTTCCCGGATATAGGGGGTGATAAAAATGACCAGCTCCGAATTCTCTTCCCGGGTTTCGATATTTTTAAAAAGCGCCCCAACATAGGGCAGATCGCCCAGCACGGGGAGGCCTTCATGCCTGAGGGTTCGGATATTGTTGATCAAGCCGGCCAGCACAAAGGAACGGCCCTCGCGCACACGGACCGTGGTGGCCAGTTCCTGAAGGTCGATCACCGGGTTGGAGATGGTTTGCTGGTTGATACCGGCCGTTGGAATTTCTACATCGACCTCACGATCGATGCGCGTGATCGTCGGCACGATGTGAAAGGTGACCATCCCCTCGGCTGAAATCTGGGCCGTGATGCCCAGTTGAAGCCCGAGAACCGCGCGCCGGATGGAGGTGCCGAAGGTCACGACCCCGGTTTCCAGATCGCGGTCCACCCCGTCGATATCGGCAAAGGGGAATTGAAAGCCCACCGTCAGAAGGGCCGATTGGCGATTCATGACCGACAAGTGGGGGTTGGAAAGGACTTTGACATCCCCCTGGGTGCGTAAAAAATCAAGTATGGCCTGAAAGCGCGATTCGTTGCCTCTGGTGATATTCCCGTCGTTGTTGAAGGCCAGTTCGAACACATCCGGCATGGCGCCCCAACTGGAAGTGAACTGGACATTGAAATCCGTCCAGTCGATGCCATATTGGGCTTCATCGTTGAGAATGACCTCCATGATGCGGGCCTCGATGAACACCTGTCGGTTCATCGATTCTGCCAGGGCGTCCAGGAAACCCACCATGGTGGCGATGCGGTGCGGATGATCCTTCATATAAATAATGCCCGCATTGCGGTTGACCCGCAGCTGCCCGTCTTCCGATTTCAGTCCCTCGAGGGCTTCGTCCACGGCCAGCCACAGGTCCGAGCTCTGGGCAGGTTTGGCGGCCTTGATCTGGAATTTACCAGCCACACCGGAATCTTCGACCCCTGAGCCCAGTATATCGCCGCCAACGTCAATCACCGTTTCGCCCACCAGATCCAGGCAATCCAGATGGTAGATGCGCTGCTCGAAGCGCTTGATGTGGAGGCTGCCGTTCTCAAAGCGCCATGCGTAGCCGGCCCCGTTTACGACAATCGTGTCCAGGGCCTCTTCCAGGGTGACATCGCGCAGCTGGACGGTGACCGGTTTGTCCAGGTCGACTTCCGATTCGATCGAGAGGTTGAATTCGGCATCACGGGTCATGGCCGTGATGATTTCACCCAGACGGGCATTTTCAAAAACGAGCGTGTAGAGTTTGTCATCCGGCACGATTTCTTTGGCCAGGGGTGCCATATGTTCGCTAAACGGCGGTGGCCCTGGCCGGGCCGCCTTTTTGGCCCGCTGCAAAATCTGGCTGGGCGCTTGTGCATCATCGGCGCCCAAGCCCCTCAAGTTGGGTGACTGGGGTTGGGGCGTGGTGCATCCCCCCGTCACGGCGGTCATGACAAGGATGACCAGGGCGAGCTTTCTCAGCAGGCGGTTGGGGATGTATGGATTCATCGCTTCCTCGTTTCTTAGGGGATTAATTTCCCTGATTCTTTGAGTAATCGGGTGATGGGCTGTCGATATGCCACCGCTGACCGTCACGGTTCAGGACGACCCCCAGGGGGGTAATACGCTCGACCACAAATTGCTCCACCTGATCGCCGGCCGAACAGACGCGACCGTTGAGAACGGCAAACCTATTTTGCCGGCCCCGGCGATCGAGGACGTTGAGCATGCCCGTCAGAACTGGCAGCGTGATGCTCTCAGGGGCCTCCAGCGATGCCCGGTTCTCGGCCACGGCGGCGGCGGTGGCCGGATCGGTGGGCGGCCGGCGATAGCGCACGAAAACCGGTTTCAGGGCGCTGTCGTCTGACAACCAGACGTGCGTCGCCGAGGCGTGTTCCCATCGGCTCAGGTTGGCGCGCAGGGCTTTTATCGTCGGAGAATTGCCCACCAGCGGGCGGGTTTCCAGCGCCAGCAGGTGAAAACCATTCAACCCGATCAGGCCTAAAGCCGCCAGAATCCAGCTCCCGAAGCACAATCGGCGACGATTCCCCCTGGTCATCATGATGGGCTCACTTCGTTAGACGCCGGATAGCGCGTGGTTCGCAACGGTTCCGGTGGCAAGTCTTCGGCCGGCCGCAGGCGGTATTTGAAGATCAAGTTGATTTCGACGATGGTGCCCCGCTCACGATCGACGTTTATTTGGGTGCGATCGACGGGTAGATAGGGGAATTCGCGCAGGGCAAAGATGAACTGCATGGCTCCCTCGAAAGAGCCCACAAAGGCTACCCTGATGGGCAGTTGCTCCGCCGTATCCGGGCCCACCTGGCGCGAAACCTTGACCTGCTCCAATCCGAAAACGGCCGCCAAGGCCTCGAGATGGCTCTGAACGGCAATAAATCCCAACTTGACAGAATCCACCGGCAGAAATAAGGCTTCGGCACTTTGGCGCACCGCGGCCAGTTTGGCACTGTAGTGGTGGTGAAAATTGATTTCCCGGCGCAGACGTTCGTTTTGATCGCGGGCCTGGGCCACCGTCTCGATCGTGGACAGATTCCAGGCGGTTAAACCCATCGCCATCAGCCATACCAGGGCCGCTGCCAACCAGTATTTATTCACGTGCGCCATCATCCTAAATCCAGTTCAAAGACAATCGTAAAGTGGGGCGCTACTTGACCATCGATTCTGGGGACGGGATCAACATCGATGGCGTTGAGCGTCAACGCTTGGGGGCTGGAAAAACGCGCATTGATCTTGGTCACCAGTTGGGCGAGGCTCGTGCGCAGGTGCTCCATATCGCGCGCCTCCACCGATGCGGTCACTTTCATTACCGGGCGGGTGGCCACATCGATGTCCAATTTCTTCAGCCATACGTTGGCCGGAAGGCTTGCCATTGTCAGCAAAACCGTGTCGGCGCAGGATGGTCGATCGATCCGCTGCATCACCTGGGTAAAGGCTTCTTCGTAACCAGACAACATGGTGCCGGCGGAATCCTGCATCTGATTGCGCAGAAGGCGGCGCTCACTTTCGGCCGACCGCTGCAACCCAGCTAAAAAGAAGGCTTCCCCGATCAGCAGGAGGGCCAGAAACAGGCCCACGGCGATACCTGCCACCTGGACCGGTTTCCACTCCAGATGGCGTCTGATTCGGCGATGAATAACGCTGAAAACCGGTCGCTGCCAGAAGCGATGGTCACTGGTCAGCAGGCCCTCTAAGAAGGGGACCTCGGGGATCGTCGTGTCCTGGCGACTTTCCGGGATCAGGTCGCCGTAATCGATCAATTCGCGCCCCAGGGCCTCGCCCAGCGCTTCCTTAAAAGAAGACCCGTTGGCCAAGAGATAGATCTGTTTTAGTTCACTCTTCGTCTTTTGGGAGAACAGGTAAAGGGACTGGTTGATTTCGTATGCAACCGCACCGATCCGGTCGCTTTGATCTTCGGCGAGCACCACGCTGCGTGAGAACAGGTAATGGCCGTTGAAATAGAAATAGAGCTGGCATTCGGCCTGGCCCATGTGCACCAGCAGTGAGCCTTGCTGGTCGAATACCGGCGAGGCGGCTTTGAGTTTTTCTTCCCAAATAAAGGCCGGTGTCGTGAAACCGAGCGGTGCCAGGTTCAGTTTAATCAGGGCGCTATTGATCTGGTAAGCCTTCTCCTCCTGGAGGAAATAGGCATACAGGTTATCCGAGCCGTCATCGGAAGGATTGCTTTTGTAATGGAAAAAATGACCTATGGCGTGGCGCCCCGGATGGCTGGAGGACAGCTTGCGCTGCAGAAAGGGTTCGATGAGGGCGGGCTTGGTGGATTTGAAGGGATAGCTCTCGACACCGAACCAATGATCCGGTATCAGGCAAAGAAAGGTATTGTTGCCCCTAAGTGTCGCCGGGACAGACAGCTGCTCCCCACCCTGCCCAAGAACGCTTTCCAGCGGCAATTGACATAGGCAGCGGCCCATATCGGCGGCATCGGTGGACAGCCACAGAATCGCCTCATTTTGGATCGCCATCAGCGCGTGGGGCTTTTTTTGAAACACGATCAATCACCTTTGCGGGACAGGGCCCTGGTCAACCCGGATGGTTTCTTCCGCTTGCGATGCGGATATCCCGGCCGTTCATCATTTCTGTCGATAACCTGCTGATTGTATATTCCTTATCGACCAAGATAGCGCTTGTCTTGAGCGCTTTTTGCGACCGTCTGGCAAAATGGGCCCCATCGGTGATGTGGGCATCCTGTGCCACGGCATCTTTTCGTAAGCGCTTTTGACCATTCGGGATTCGAATGTTGGAAGGGCGGTCTTGGCATCAACCCCCCGTGGGCCGCAACGTGTCTGGGATCGATTTGCTGGACGTCCATCTGGCTAGCGGGGGGGCGCAACCGTGAGCATGGCGCCTCGCAGTCGAAGGGGAGCCGAGTGGCGACACCAACCGCCGGCAATGTCGTTGGATGTGGCGGGTCACCCGAGGTTTGCGCGTTCCCGATCGATACGAAGGTCCGGGGGATGGGATACAAAAGCGGCGGTGGGGAAAAATGAGTTCGGGGGCCGGGCGAAATCCCGGCCCCCGATCGAAAGAGAAGCAGTTATGAAACCCGGCAATCGCGGGCTAAGGCCGTTTCATTCCCCAATGATCAGCCCAAATCCCAATTTGGTTACCACATTGCCGGCGAATGAGGATAGTCGAAGCAATTATTATGCCTGTCGTAGTGGATACCGTAAGTTACTAAGATATTGCTGTTTATCGTATTTCGTCCTGCGACCTCGCCGGCCGGATGGCTAGATTGGATCACGGACTTTGTATTATTTTGTGCAGATTCCTGACCCATGGCCCGCGGCGCCCCCCTTCGCGAGCGGATTTGCAATCTCTGGGGATGTTTGTTGGCGATTGAAGCCGCCAAGTATATCCTTGAGGGGTTGTATTCGATTCAGCTTGGGGGAAAGGGCTCCAGGCCCTCGTTCAGGAATCCGGCGCAAGATCCCGGGCCAAACGCCGCGGAGGACAGCGGGGTATTTTTAACCGATGGCTCCTGGAGGCAACGGTATGAACCGTTTTGGGGGGGACGGGGTGAGACCAGAAGAAGAGTAGGCCCTTGATTCTCAAAACGACGGCCCGGTCTCCTGTTCGGGTTTCCGGGCCATCGGGTGCTGGATCAGATCGTGGGCGTTCCCGGTGAAGGCCTTGGCGATCAGCCCATCAGGTACCTTCGGGTTTGTCCTTCCTGATCTTCGACCAGTTGGCATATCCTTTTTTCAAATTGCCGGATAGGTCGCTTTCCCATTTGGCCTGGATTTCCTTGTCCAGGTTCAGGTAGAGTTTCCCATCGACAATTTTCCAGACCGTCGGGTCGGCATAGAACTTCTTGCCGACGGCAGCGCCGTAGGCGCAATAGCCCGCGAACTCAGGCACGTATTTTTGGGGGGCCTGCTGAAATGCCTTGCGGTTGGCCTTGGTTGCGAAAAGATAGGCCACACCTTGGTAGGTGGCAACATGAAAACCGCTGCCGCGGATCGCCTTACCCTTGGTATGATAAGCCACGACATCGTAACCACTTACCGCGACCGTGCTGGGCGTATCATTGGCCGCAAGTGCTGCGGCGGTCCAGATAAACGGCACGGTTAACAGGAGAACAGAAATCTTTATCGCCAATCGTTTCTTCATGGTGAGTTCCTTTCCTGGTGTTAAATCTGCTCCGAGACCAAGCGGCAGGCATCCGGCATGCCGAAATTCAAATGCGTATGTCTCGATGGCTCAGTCGGCGGGACGTGCAAAACCTGTCACCTATTTTTTTGTGAAAGGTTTATCTTCCTCTTTCGACGATCTAATGATTGCTGACGCCAGGCAAATGTTTACGGTGTAAAGCGTGGGCAGGCCGCCCATGTCAGCGGGGTCAGTTCGGGCATCGGACGGGCGATCGCCATAGGCCTGGGCCGGGCCGAGGCCGCGGTGGCCGTCAATGACCTTGCCCACCCGGATGCGGCCCAGGCGGTGGTCGCGGCAATCGAGGCAAAGGGTGCCCGGACCTTTGCCCACCGGGCCGACATCTCCCGGGAGGATGACGTTCAGGCCCTCTTCGTAGCGTTCATCCGGTG
>JASFFM010000195.1:0-7947 GCA_050124295.1 Desulfobacterales bacterium
CAGGTTCAGACCCAGCGTGTAGCAGCCGATATCGCTGGTGTAGATCGCCCGCGGGGCCGCCTTTTTGATGGCAAAGAAGCTGGCCCGATGGGGGCACCCGGCACACAGGGTCGGACGTCGGCCGGGCATGGCCGGCGGTGCTTCCCCGGCAAAGGGCTGGTCGCAGAAATCGCCGAGAACGCGCTCGATGGCCTCCGGTGTCAATTCGCCCACCCGGGGCACGGTAGCGGTCAGTTTGCCGGACACCCGATGGCGGTCACCCAGCTGCATCTCGATAATGCCGGTGGTCTCCTCGATTACCAGAATCGCGTCGTGCTCGGCTTTCAGTCGGGTGGCGAAATCCGTGTGCAAGGGGTAGGGCTGCTGCACCCGGTAGAGCGGCAGCGTGTCCCACAATCCTAATTCGCGCATAATTTCGATCGTATGCGCTGCGGCTACACCGGAAACCAGGACGGCCTGCGGACCGGTTGCGGAAGGGTTCAACCGAATCGGTGCCGTGGCCTCATAGGTCGCAATGGCCTCCAGCTTGCGTTCCAGTTCCTGGTGCAGATGGTAACGAAATTTGGGCGTGGCTGCCCAGCGGGTGGGATCCCGCTCGAAGGCGGGTTCCCGCGGAATGGTCATCAATGGGGCCAGCCTGACGTCCTGGCGGGCATGACAAACCCGGGTGGTCGGCCGCACCATCACCGGTATCTCGAAGGCCTCCGAAAGTGTGAAGGCCAGGGCCACCATGGCTTTGGCCTGCCGGGGAGAATCCGGATCGAGAACGGGGATTTTGGCCATCATGGCCATCATACGACTGTCCTGCTCGGTCTGGGAAGAGTGGGGGCCGGGATCGTCGGCGCTGATGACCACAAAGCCCCCTCTGGTGCCCATGTAAGCCGCACTCATCAGCGGATCGGAGGCCACGTTGAGCCCCACCTGCTTCATGCTGACCGCCGTGCGCAGACCGGTCATGGCTCCCGCGTATGCAATTTCGAAGGCCACCTTCTCGTTGACCGCCCACTGCACATGCATGTCGATGCCCTCCGTGGCACGCATGGCGGCTACGGAGGTCAGGATTTCCGAAGCTGGCGTACCCGGATAGGAGGTCGCCATGGCACATCCGTTTTCGATCAGGCCCCGCGCAATGGCCTCGTTACCCAGCATCAACTGTCGCATATCCGATAGGTTCCTTGCTCGCGTTGCGCCGCTCCGACGGCCCTAAATAAATGCGGCCGAATAGCTCCCTTTTCAGACGGATGCGTAAAAGGTTTGCCATACGACTTGCGCATCCTGAAGAAGGCGGCCCACTTCTATGGCCGCCGTGATCATGGATACACCCGGGGCCGGTCCTCGTCCCCCTGAAGAGGACTCGGTCCGCCTTCGGTGTATGGGTTCTTTTACGAATCCAAAAAAAAAGCCATGAATATCTCCAACGCCAGACGTTGAAGCCACTCACAGCCCTGATAGATTGATTTTAAGAGATGTTCCGGTGGTGAGCGACTTCAAACCGCCGGCCACCGCCAGCTTCCAAGATCCAATCGCATCGTATCATCACTCCTTAGCGTCCATCAGCCCATAGCCGAGGGGAGGTGGTTTGTCAAGCCTTCCCGCCCCACAGGCCGCCTTTTCCCTTGCCACTGCGGAAGATTCTCTGGTAGGTCAAAGGCGTTGCTTTCAACATGCCGCGAGGCCGGTCGTGTGCCCATCCGGTTGCCAATCACAACCCCAATCAAGCAACCGCTGTAGCTGCCCGCAAGCATCACCCCAACGCCCAAAACCGCCGGCAGAGGGAGAGTTGACCATGAAAATCGCCACGGTTTCGCAAATGCGTCAGATGGATCAAAGCGCCATCAAAGACTTCGGCATTCCTGAAACCATTCTCATGGAGAACGCCGGAGGGGCTGCCCATCGGGTCTTGAGGGACCATTTTCCGCTTACCGACAGGCGGGTTTTGGTGCTTTGCGGCAGTGGAAACAATGGTGGTGATGGCCTCGTGGTGGCCCGCAAAATCCTTTCCGATGGTGGGCGGCCGAAGCTTCTCCTGCTCGGGGATCCGGACCGCTTCAAGGGCGCCTCGGCCCTCAACTGGGAAATCATCCAACGGCTGGACATCGACCGGATGCCCTATTCAGGGCCCGCCCTTGTGGAAGATCTTCTTGCACGCTGTCATCTTGTCGTGGACGGCATTTTGGGTACCGGTCTTTCCAAACCGGTGCGGGGGCATTATGCGGAGGTCATCGCCCGGGTCAATGCCGCCGAACGCCCGGTCATGAGCCTGGATATCCCCTCGGGCATTCAGGGCGACACGGGTCAGATCATGGGGACCGCGGTTCGCGCCGACCTGACCGTCACCTTCGGTTTGCCCAAAGTGGGCAACCTTCTCTATCCGGGCTACCTGCATGGCGGAAGGCTGTACGTCACCCATATCGCCTTTCCACCGCCATTGACCCGGGCTGAGCACCTCACCATTGCCCTCAATGAACCTCCCCCCCTCCCCGAACGGATCCCCTGGGGTCACAAAGGGAGCTTCGGTGACGCCCTCTTTATCGCCGGTGCGGCCGGATACTATGGCGCCCCCTACCTGGCCAGCATGGGGCTGCTCAAGGCCGGAGGCGGCTACGCGCGACTGGCGGCCCCCAGCTCGATCGTCAGCACGGTTGCCGCCAGGGGCCCCGAAATCGTCTTCCTTCCCCAGGCGGAAACCGACACCGGCAGCCTGGCACTCAGCAATCACCCCCAGCTTGTGGCCGCCGCCCAGTCCCGGGATATGGTGGTCATCGGTCCCGGGTTGTCTTTGAACGATGAAACCGCCCGCCTCGTGCGGCGTCTGGTCGATACCGTGCCGACGCCGCTGCTCATCGATGGCGATGCCATCACCGCCATCAGCCAACAGCCGCAACGTTTAGCCCGGCGCCCCGGCAAAACCGTTCTGACCCCCCACCTTGGTGAAATGGCCCGCCTGACCGGACGGTCTACCGAGGCCATCGCAAAGGACCCCATCGGAACCCTGCAAACGACCGCCGAACAATTGCGCGCCTGTATCGTCTTGAAAGGCGCCCACACCCTGATCGGGTTTCCGGATCGACGGGTGTTTGTCAACACGACGGGCAATCATGCCATGGCCACGGCCGGTGCCGGCGACGTGTTGACCGGTACAATCGCCGCGATGGTCGGCAGCGGGCTGCCCCTGGACCAAGCCGTGTGCAAAGGCGTGCATCTGCACGGCGCGGCCGGGGATATTGCGGCCCAAACCATCGGTGCCGATGGTGTCGTTGCCGGGGATATCCTCGCGCATCTGCCAGAGGCCGTTCGACGCGAGCGCACGCCCCTTAACGACCCCGAAGCGCGCTCCAGGGGGCTTTCGATCGTCTAACCGGAAACTGTGGTCCCCGGGCACCGCCGAACCAGATCCCCTCATCGCGCCCCAAACCGCCCACCGGTGATTGACACCCCTTGCGGCTCGCCTCATATTGAGCATGGATGCTCCAAAAGCATTCCCTTAACGCGCTCTTAACTTAAGGAATTTATGGTGGCCACCATCTTGAAGCCTCGTTTACTGGGGTCTGTAATGGCAGGAGTATGGATTCTGCTTGCCGGTTGTGCTGAAAAATCCCTCACCCCCACCGTCGCGCCCCTGACCATCAACCGTATCGTGGCCGACGTTCAGCAGGCCGTGGTCACGATCCGGACCTTCGACCCGGATATGGAGCCCATCGGTTTGGGGACCGGTTTTTTTATTAACGACCAGGGACACCTGATCACCAACCACCATGTGCTGGAAGGCGCCTACGCCGCGACAGTGAGAACCCGCGATGGCAAAACGTATCCTGTCGTTTCCGTTCTCGCGGAAAACGCGTCCGTGGATCTGATTGAACTTTCCGTGGACATTCCGCAGGAAGATCGCCGTTGGCTGAAGGTCACCGAAAAACTTCCCTCCATCGCGGATCAGGTGGTCGTGGTGGGCAGTCCCTTGGGACTGGAGCAAACGGTCAGCGAGGGTATCGTGTCGGCCATCCGGGACATCCCCGAGGTGGGCACCATTTTCCAAATGTCAGCGCCCATTTCCCGGGGGTCCAGCGGGAGTCCGGTGGTCAATCGGTATGGCCAGGTCGTGGGTATCGTATCGTTTCAATCCCAGACGGGGCAAAATCTCAATTTTGCGGTCGCCAGTGACAACCTGCTGAAACTGGAAAAGGCGGCCGCGGCACTATCCCTTTCGGAATGGACCTATGAACGGATCAAAGACGAACCCCGCAAGGTACAGAACTTGTGCCGGGAAGGGTTCAGTTTCTCGATACGCGGTGAGTTCAAGGAGGCCCTAAGCTACTTTCAAGATGCGGTCGAGGCCCGACCGGATGATACGGAAGCCTGGTTTGGGCTCGGCAACTGCTACGTCGGCCTGGAGCGCCCCACCGAGGCCATTGCGGCCTACCAGGAGGTCATCCGCACCGACCCCGCGAATGCCAACGCCTATTACAATCTCGGACACTACTATCGCCAGCTGGAACGTTTCGAGGAGGCCGTGGCAACCTTCCAGGAAGCCCTGGCCGCCAATCCCGATCACCTGCCGGCCCGCTTTGAGATGGCCGAAGTACTGGGACGGATGGGGCGGCCCAATGAGGAGAAACGGGTCTATATCGAGATCATTGATGGCAATCCCCGTTTTTTCCCTGCCTACTACCGCCTGGGACTGGTTAACAATCGTCTCGGTCTGTACCCGGAAGCCATTGCGGCCCAAAAGGAAGTCCTCAAACTGAAGCCCGATTTCGCGCATGCTTATTTCGCGATAGGTCTCGTTTATGCCAATATGGGCGAATACCGCCAGGAGGTTGCGGCCTACAAGGAGGCCTTGCGCATCAACCCCGATTTCGTCGAGGTGCACTACAACATGGGGCTTTATTTTCTGCGCGCCGGCGAGCGCAATGCCGCCCTGGAGCAATATAAGATCCTGCGGAAACTCGACGAAACCACCGCCGATCGCCTCTTCGACCTGATCTACGGTGATCGCTGAGCGCAATGCGTGCCCATCGGATCGATCCGGACCGATTGACAAGCCCCCGATCGCTGTGAAACCATGTATCCGCGACCATTTGAGTCTTCCGCGCGGGTGTACGTGCTCATCCCCAGGCCTCCTATGCCCAGACCTCGATCGCATGGCGATGGCGTTGGGCGCGCAACGATAAGGTCGCTAGACCGGCAGGGCATCCAGGCGCGATACGGCCAAGCATCCGCGAGATGTCAGCGCCCTTTATGGAGAGAATCGGGGAGCCTGGCGCCCATGGGCAACGGCAGCCATCGGACCCGGGATGGGATCCTAAAAATGACCTCTGTCCATCGACCGGCCACGGATGCCTTGACGACCTTTTTGCGCCGCCCCCTCACCGTTCGCAATCAGGAAATCCCCGGCCGTCTTTTCCTGGCCCCTCTGTCTAAATTGGGCAATACCGCCTTTCGCGAGGTGATCGCCGGATATGGCGGCTATGGGCTGCTGTTTTCGGAAATGTGCTGGGCCCGCTCGGTACCCTGCGGCAACGGTCATGACCAGGGTGGTTTCATGTGGCGCAGCAATGAAAACCTGCAAGAGCTCGTCTGCCAGATCTTCGGAAATGATCCTGAAACCATGGCCCGCGCCGCTGCGATCGTGGCCCAAAACGGATTTTTCGGCGTCGATATCAATTTCGGATGCGCTGTCGCCGCTGTATGCAAAAAACAATGCGGCGCCGCCTTGTTGCGGGTTCCGGAGGCGGCCGCGGCCATCGTCAAGGCGGTCCGCAAGGCCGTGCAGATCCCCGTATTCGTCAAATTCCGCACCGGCTGGGAAGACCGACCCGAGGTGGCGGTAGACCTGGCCCGACGCTTTGAGGCCGCCGGGGCTGACGCCCTGACCTTTCATCCCCGTGTGGCGCCGGACCGGCGTACCCGCCCGCCCAAATGGGCCTATATCGCCAAGGTTAAATCCGCGGTGGGTATACCGGTCATCGGCAACGGCGATGTGTTCGATCGCGCCGCTTGCGAACGGATGCTCAGCACCACGGGGTGCGACGGGGTGGCCCTGGGCCGCCTGGCGCTGGCCAAGCCCTGGGTTTTCGGGGAGTGGACCGGCGCCTTCTCACCCCCAGCAGACATCTACCATAGCTGCGCCCGGCGCCTGACCTACCTCCTGGAGCGCTACTATCATCCGGCCACCGCCCTCCGACGGTTTCAACGCTATGCATCTTATTTTTCGGCCAACTTCCGATATGGCCATACCCTTCTCACCCGACTGTCCCGAACACGGGATATGGATGGCGTGCGGGATACGCTGGATGGGTTCTTCGAAGTGTCCCCGGAGGTGTCACGGCGCCCCAACATGAACCGTTTCCGATAGGATCGGACTTGATTTAGGAGTATCCGAGCGACGATGCCGACCGTGTCCATTCCATTTGCCTCCTACGCCGCATCCGTTCCTGAAGCCTTGGAGCGCATCGGCGCCGCCGCTGTCTTGCAGAAGCAGTCCCGAATTCTCCTGAAACCCAACCTGATCAATGCCGACCCGCATCCCGTGACAACACCGGCGGCCTGCTGCGAGGCTTTGATCCGCTATATCCGGGACTGCTCGAAGGCTGCAATCGTCATTGCCGAAGGTTGTGGCATCCCGGAAATGACCACCCATGAAATCTTTGCACGCCTGGGATATACCGATCTGGCGCGCCGCTGGGAGGTCGCCTTGATCGATTTGAACACCGCCCCCTTGCGCCGCGTCCCCAACCCCGGCGCCCTTAATTATCCGTACCTGATGCTGCCCGAGATTGCCTTACACCACTATCTCATTTCGGTCCCCGTCCTGAAGGCCCACTCCCTAGCCGATATCACCGGCACCCTGAAAAACATGATGGGGCTGCTTCCGCCCCGCCACTACGGCCGGCAGGGGGGCGCCTGGCGTAAAGCCGATTTTCATGGCGATCTGCACCGCAACATCCAGGAGCTCAATGCCTGCCGGCCCCCGGACCTGAATGTCATGGATGCCTCGGTGGGACTCGCCTCCTATCACCTGGGGGGACCGTGCTGTCAGCCACCGGCGGCGACCATCATTGCCGGCGATGACCCGTGGGAGACGGATCGCAGGGCCGCCGACCTGCTGGGCCTGGACTGGCGGCAGATTCCGCATTTGAACCCCGCGCCCGATGGACAGGGAATCCCTCGCGGTGGTGATTCCCAGGCCTGAAACACGTCCCGTGGCTTTAGATCGGCAGGGTAGACCTCAGGGCAACGAGCGCGGAAGCTGCGCTCAGACCCCCGCCAGGAGCCGGTCAAACCAATCCTGAGGGATCAGCGCCCTCAGAAGCCAAGCGACGCCGGGGCCGGACCTGCACGCATGGCCAGCCCGACCGTTCATGAAAATAGGGATGCCCGTTTGTTGGGATGCATTGGTTCCCTGTCTAAACGGAAGGTTGCCGCCAATGGGTCCGGCCCCCCCTGGTGAGCGGCGCATTTCAGACAGGGGCGCATACCCTTTTCACCCGGCGGGCAAGCCCGGGGCACCTCTTGGCGGCCTTATCAGGTGCTTGCCGTCGCAGGCTTACCGCGGTGCGCCGCAAGACCTTGTACGGGAGGCCTCCGACGCGTGACATATTCGGGCGTGGGCATTTTTGATTTGGGGGTTTAAAACCGGCAGGGATAAAGAATCATTATCCAAGGGAGGCGCGCCCACGGGCGGTTTCAGCCCGTCGGCGGAGGGCGACGATTCCCATCAAGACCTCCCCGGCGTATCGGCAGCTTTGCTCCGGGCCGCAGGCGATCCGAAGGTGGTGCTCCGGCGTCAAGCGTTGCCCTTCGCGCCAAGCATGCGCCGTTTGCGTTCTTTTCAGGCCGGTGGGGCGTCTTTGGTTACTGCAACCCTTGGGCCGAATGAAAAATCACTTTGTCGGCGATAAATTTGATGCGGATGGTCTCGGGAGCTTGCCCCCAGACACAGCTTTTCGT
>JASFFM010000196.1:0-7928 GCA_050124295.1 Desulfobacterales bacterium
TTTATCCTTAGGTTGCATAAAAAACATGGCGAAGAACGTTTCACAAATCGATATTGGATCGTACATCTGTCGCCAAGCGTCCGGTTAAGGATGATACCGCAAGTGATATCTAAAATCTTGTCTGTTCTTCCCATCTTGTTTTACCCTCCGGAAAAGCCGGAGGTTCTCAGATCCTGCATTGTCATCGATTTGCCGTCGAAGAACTACGGCTTCACCCGTGCGCCCTTCACTCTGAAGACCCCCGACGTTGGCAACCTCAGGGTTTATTGATCTGGCGGACAAATCTACAACCCACGGTCATCACGGTGCCGACCGGGATCTCCCTGTCAATCCCACTGATTCGTGAATCGGTTTCGGCCTGCGCCGGAATGACAACCTTGAACGATTGCATTGCAAAGGCATCGATGGTAAAGCGCCCTTGCCATGAATGCAGTGTTGCCGTACCTCATGATTGTGTTCGGATTGGCATTCCTGATCAAAGGGGCCGATCTGCTGGTGAAAGGAGCGACAGCCGTCGCACGTCGGTTTAACGTGTCCGACATGGTCATCGGCCTGACCGTGGTGGCATTCGGGACGTCCGCCCCCGAACTGGCCGTCAACCTGCTGGCAGCGGGTCAGAAAACCACCGCCATTGCCATCGGCAACGTGGTCGGCAGCAATATCGCCAACATCTTCCTGATCCTCGGTATCGCCGCCGTGATCCAGCCGCTTAAGGTTACATCGGAAACCGTCTGGCGCGAAATTCCCATGTGCCTGCTGGCGGTCGTCGTACTGGCGGTACTGGCCAACGACCGCTTGATCGACCACGGTGCGGCGGATGCGCTCACCCGCATCGACGGCCTTATACTGCTGAGTTTCTTTACGATTTTCATGTATTACACGGTGGCCGGGGCACTGAAGGTTGGCGGGATCACCGAATTTATCCCATCGGCCGATTTGGGCATCCTCCGGGCCGCCTTGTTCATGGGCTTGGGTCTGGCCGGCTTGATTGCCGGCGGCCAGTTGATCGTCGGCGGGGCTGTCAGCATTGCACGCCAATGGGGTATCAGCGAGGCCGTCATCGGGTTGACCGTCGTAGCCTTCGGCACCTCTCTTCCTGAACTGGCCACCTCGGCCATCGCGGCCCGCAGAGGCAACGCGGACATCGCCGTAGGCAACGTGGTGGGCTCCAACATCTTCAACATCCTTTTCGTCCTCGGCATCAGCGCTGTGATTCAGCCTTTGCCTTTCCGTGCTGAAAGCAATATCGACATCGGGACCGTACTGCTGGCCACGGTCCTGCTGTTCCTTTTCATGTTCACCGGACGCCGCCACGCGGTGGATCGCTGGGAAGGCCTGTTGTCTATCGCCCTGTATGGCGCATACATTTGTATTTTACTCTTGCAAGTGCTGTAATCCCAAGGGCAGGGCAACACGTCATCGTCCTCTCCAACCGAGGGCACACGGAAATAAGCCCCTGACCCAGTTCGACACGTTTCGGTGGGTTGTGGGATTTGGCTCGAATCGGTATTCATTTAATAGCGACTACTCGATATTCTTAATGGTTTTCTTAAGGAAGGATTCAAGACCGGATTCGTCGTCTGCAACCAAGATATTCTTCAAGGGGATTTCCACCCTGGCAGCGTTAGGGCGACCTCCGGCCGTTCCTTGCCAGCGTCCAAAAATCCGACGGGCTGTCTTGCCGGCATCACCACGAAGACCCCCATTTCTCAAAATAACGACAAAATTGTCCTTATGTACCCCGGATACGATGCTCCACTGTATTTCGGCAATCTTCATAAAAAAGTCGGCCATCATAACCAAGATGTCTGGGGTGGACACCCTTTGCATATGAACAAACGCAATATCTTTTCTGATGACCAGGCGTTCCAACGCCAGTCGGTAGTTAGCGAGCATGTCGCGGGTCATCTCTGAGGACTCGATTTTTCTGAGCGTACGCAGATTGGTAAACTTGTAAAGATATTTGAAGGCCTCCATATCATTGGGGATGGTTGCCCAAACAAAATTGTGGGTATCGGTTTTGATCCCATAGAAAAGAGCGGTGGCCAGCCTCTTGGATGGCTCGATTTTACCGGCTTTGAGATATCTGGTCATGAGAGAGGCGTTTGCACCGAAATCGTCGCGTATTTCGAGAAAATCAGCCTGCAACGGATCGGTGGCGGGATGATGATCGATAATGATATTGTATTTCTGATCCATCAACGCCTCATGGTGCCGAGGTTGTGAATCCACCAGGGCCCATTTGTCGATTGTTCTGCGCTTCAGGTAACGGATGTGTTCATGATCGACGGCGAGTAGTTTCATAAAGGCAAGGTTATCGGCCCGCTTGATGGTATTTATCCGATAGACCAAAACCTCCCTGGCTTTCTTCACAAAGATTCGCTTCAATGCCATAGCACTGGCCATGCTGTCAGGATCGGCATTTATCAGGATCGCGAGGGTGTCCGAAGCGTCCACAACTTCCATAAGACGATTATATTTTTCCGCGAAGGACATTGATTTGGGAAATGGTTTTCTCATCAAAACGTCGGTTCCCTTTTTTGGGGTTCTCCACGGCGATATCGTTGTTATCCAATAACTTAAACACGCGATCCTCGCATGACAATTTCCGGCCTGCCCTCAAGGCCAAATCGAGAAGCGATTTCATATTTAGAACCGTCGATGAAGCGTTCCCCTTGGGCGGCCTCAAACCCTAGTCCTGCAGCGGTCGCAATCATAAAAAGAATAGCAATGGCAGGTAGAGGATGATTTCAATGGCGGGAAAGATAATGCCGGTTCGCTATGGATTCATCTGGGTCTATTCGGTGATTTCTTCGCGGAATTCCTCGATGATCGGCTCGATACCCTTGAGGCGGTCCAGGTGGGCGATATGAATGACCGCATCCCCCTCGTGGACGAGGGGCAGATTCAGTCGACCGATCACCATTCCGGACACTGGAGAACGGATATCGTCTTCCTTCTCACCGAATGGATCGGCGATGACACCGATCCGGCTGCCCTTGGCGACCCGCCCGCCCAAATGCGAGATCACGTGCAGAATACCGCTGGCCGGCGCCCTCACCCAGGAGGTCGAATCGGCAATCAAGGGATCGATCTCGGATTTGCGCCGACGGGCCGGGCGCAGCATGCCGACCGCCGTCATAACCGCCAGGACACCCCGGAGACCGGCGCGTATGGCCAGCTCATCGAAACGCAACGCTTCACCGGCTTCATACAGAAGACTGCGGATTCCTTCCTCGGCGGCCGCTTGCCGCAGGGAGCCGTCGCGCGTGGCGGCATTGATGACCACCGGCACCTGAAAGGCCTTTGCCAGGCGAAGGGTTTCCGGATCTTCGATGTCGGCCCGTATCTGGGGCAGATTGGCACGGTGATTGGACCCGGCGTGCAGATCAATGCCGTAATGGCAGCCTTTGACGATCTCCGCCAAAAACGTATCGGCCAGTTGGGAGGTCAGCGAGCCTTTCTTCGATCCCGGGAAAGACCGGTTGAGATCACGCCGGTCGGGGGAATAGCGCGAGTGCTGAACGAAGGCGTAGACATTGACGACCGGAACGGCAATCATAGTCCCGCGCAATGTTTTGATCTTTTTGAGCCGGATCAGGCGCCGCACGATGTCGGTGCCGATGATCTCGTCGCCGTGAATGGCGGCCGACACGAATAGCCGCGGCCCCTCTTTGCGGCCGTGGATCACATGCACCGGCATGACCATTTGGGTATGGGTGTACAATCGGGCCACGGGGACTTGAAGCGTGGCTTGTTGGCCGGGCTTGATTCTGGTACCGGCAATCGTAATCGCAGGCTGCATTATCCGCGCCCTTTGGTGCGGGTTTTTCCCGGTGCGGCATGCTTCTCGATATAGGCGATCACCATGCCGGCCACGTCTAGGCCGGTGGTCTTCTCGATGCCTTCCAGTCCCGGTGACGAATTGACTTCCATGATAACAGGCCCGTGGTTGGACCGCAGCATGTCGACCCCGGCCACCCGCAATCCCATGATTTTGGCCGCCCGCACAGCCGTTGATCGTTCCTCGGGGGTAATCCGCACCATTTCCGCGCGTCCGCCCCGGTGCAAATTGGACCGGAACTCACCTTCCGGCCCCTGACGCAGCATGGCGGCCACCACTTTATCCCCAATGACCCAGCAGCGGATGTCCCGGCCGCTCGATTCTTTGATAAATTCCTGCACAAGGATATTGGCCTTGAGACTGCGAAAGGCCTGGATGACGCTCTGGGCCGCCTTGCGCGTCTCGGCCAGGACGACCCCGACCCCCTGGGTGCCTTCAATCATCTTGACCACCAGGGGGGCTCCTCCCACCAGGCTGATCAGATCATCCGTATATTGGGTGGAATGGGCAAACCCGGTCACCGGCAGACCAATGCCTTTGCGGGCCAGCAGCTGCAGGCTGCGCAGCTTGTCCCGCGAACGGCTGATGGCCACCGATTCGTTCAAACAGAAAACACCGATCATTTCAAACTGCCGCACCACGGCCGTGCCGTAATAGGTGATGGAGGCACCAATCCGCGGAATGACCGCTTGGAACCCCTGCAATTTTTCCCCCTTGTAGTGAATCTCCGGATGATGGGACGTGATATCCATGTAGCAGCGCAGCGGGTTGATCACCTGAACCGCGTGGCTGCGTTCACGTGCCGCTTCCACCAAACGGCGTGTGGAGTACAATTCAGCCTTGCGGGAGAGGATGCCGATTTTCATTATTTTCCTTTCCACCCGGGGCGCCCCGGATAGTGTTTGGCCAAGGACCGGCCAGCCGTGTAGGACCGGCCAGGATCAATGATAAATCTATTTTCGACCGCGGTTCGGCCGAGGAGCATGCGAAAGCGCATGCCGTCCCGGTTGGTGAGGGTGACGTGAATTCGCCAGATCTGGTTTTTCAGTACCACCCTGGTCTGAATGACATAGCGCTTCTCGATGTGCCCGCCGGAATCTTTGACCCGGCGGCGCTCCAGAACCGGAGCCTCACAGAACAATTCGATGTCTTGGCGCTTCTGCAGCGGATGGATTCCGAAGCGCACCATGCGCCGGTTGCCGGAAAAATATTCTTCCAGGCTGAAGGTGTGCAGCGCCGATGTCCGCGCACCGGTGTCAATTTTGGCCTTGAGGGCAGGAATACCAAGCTGCGGTAGGGCAAGCCATTCCCGCCAGCCGATGGTTATCTTCATCGTGTTCGGCCGATCTAATTCAGGCTGTGCGGCGTTCTCCTTCGGCATCGAGATCCCCCAATCAGCAGGCGTGAAAAGACCCTCGCCTGGACGGTCGGCGAACGGCGGGGTCACGCTATCCAGGGTATTGATCCCTGGTTGCAAACGAACGCCAAGAGATTCCAATCCTAACGAATGACAAATGTGAAGCCCCCGGGGAGCATCGCGTATGCGATAACCGGCACGTTGGCAACAGCGGTGTTAGTCACGCGGAGGTCCACAAGGCTTCAAACGGGTAACTTGAAAAATGGTTTGACAGGCCGGATCCTCGAAAATTCCCCAGACTTCCACCTGCTGGCGCAGGTGGCGGATGATCCGAATTTGCATGGGATTGCTGATCGAGATTTCCTTTTCATCATTCGTGGCCAAGGCAAGGGATTTGACTCGGCCGTTGCGGTGCCATTCCTTTGGTATAATAAGACCTCGGAGACAAACTTCCTGAGCCACGGTCAGCACATGCTCCTGTTTAGTCGTTGGCTTGTCAATGTTCTGTCATTCATAAGCATCAGCAACAGGTGTGCCAGGGGGAGCGCCCGGGAGCAGTTATCATGAATTGATTTGGACGAGGAAGGTCATTCTACCCCCAAAATGAGCCCGGGAAATCCGGGCATGGGCATCGCGGGGCCGATCATAGCGGATGACAACCGCCTAAAAACAGGACCACAGGGGTCCGATGGAAACAAAAATTCGGAACCGGTGATTCATGTTTGATGGGCGTTTTAACGCATGGCTTTGAATTCTTCCTTGCGCAGCCCGTACTTTGTCATGAGTTTGTGTAGCTGGCGGGTGGTGATGCCGGCCTCGTCGGCCGAGCGATTGATGCGCCCCTGGTGGCGGGCGAGCAGATCTTTCAGATAGCGGCGTTCAATCTCTTCGACGCCTTCTGCCCGGACCGCAGCCAGGGATTGCGAGGTGTCGATGGGCACCTCGGCCGTGAGCCATTCGGCTTCAAAAAAATCGGGGGGGAAGCTCTCTGGGGTCAGCGTGTTCGATTGCTCGAGGATGTAGGCCCGCTCGATCAGATTTTCGAGCTCGCGGATATTGCCGGGCCAGGCGTAATGCCGCAAGGCCTTGGTGACCGTGGGGTGGACGTGCCGTATCGCCTTGGAACCGAACCCGTTGAATTTGGAAAGAAAACTTTCAACCAACTGCGGTATGTCGGCCGAGCGTTCCCGCAGCGGCGGTAGATCGACGGGGAAGACATTCAGGCGGTAATAAAGGTCCTTGCGAAATAGTTTCTCTTCAGCCATTTGCTTCAGGTCGGCATTGGTGGCGGCCACCACCCGCACGTCCGTCTTCAGGGTGGCTTCGCCGCCGACCCGCTCGAACAGGCCTTCCTGCAAGACCATCAGCAGCTTGATCTGGGCCGATGGGGTCAGGGTACCGACCTCGTCCAGAAAAATCGTGCCGCCGTTGGCAATCTCGAACTTGCCCAGTTTGCGGCGCACGGCCCCGGTAAAGGCGCCTTTTTCATGGCCGAAGAGCTCGCTTTCCAGCAAGGTGTCCGGGATCGCCCCGCAGTGCACGCTGATAAACTGGGCCTCGCGCCGATTGGAGTGGCGATGAATTAACTTGGCCAGCAGGCTCTTGCCGGTGCCGGTTTCACCGGTCAAAAGAACAGTGGTGCGCGTGGGGGCCACTGAGCGTACGAGGTCGAAGACCTTCTGAATGTTCTCACAGCGGGTGCGCACGATCTCGCGCACATCCGCCTCCCAGAACTGCTCCCGTAGGTAGTCCAGTTCGGATTCAAGGACCTGCTCTTCCTGGGACGCCTGCGTGATGAGGCGGACCTCTTCCTGATCGACGGGTGTTTTAAGGTAGGCATGCGCCCCGGCCTTGACCATCCGGACGGCCTCCTGAACGCGATCAGGGGGGGTAACGACAACGACCACCATGGACGGGTGATGGCGTTGAATCGTCTCGAGCCAGACCTCAACATCATCGGCAGCCCGTGTTTGGCCCTTATCTCCGGAGACGGCCTCCAGATCCAGAAACAGGTAATCCGGGGAGCCGGCTTGGACACGCCCCGCAATGGCGTCGAAATCGACTTTCTCCAGGCGACCGTGGGGATTCATGCCGGCCTCGATGGACGCCAGCGCTGCTTCATCTGGGCAGCACACGATGGTATGCATCTTGATTGTCATGGCTCGAGAGGGATTGAAATGGGAACGAATTGCCCTTGATTTTCAATTTCGGTTAGGGCCTGAAGCAATCAGAATGGCCGGAAAGCAGAACCGCCCCTTCCATCTTCTTGCGTCTCTATCCAAATTACAGATCAATGTCAACAAGTTGTCGTCTTGGCACACACATTGCTGCACTTGTCCTGCATCGCCTGCAACCAGAAGGGCGTATCGCGTGCAGGGCGGGTGTTCCGTTCAATTGTTAGCAGTGTTAGGAGGAGAACTTAAAATGAAACTGACCAGATGGGATCCATTACGGGAAATGGAAGACATTTTCGATCGCTACAGCCGGGGCCTCAGCTGGCCCCGCCGAGGAAGCCAGGAAACCATGGCTACCGGCGACTGGGCGCCGCGGGTCGACATCAGCGAAACGGCCAAGGAATTCAACATCAAGGTAGAAATTCCTGAAGTCAAGAAGGACGATGTCAAGGTGACCGTCGAAAACGGCGTTTTGACCATCCGTGGCGAGCGCAAACAGGAGAAGGAAGAGAAAGACGAGAAATTTCACCGCATCGAGCGCTCTTACGGCAGT